>JBPOHH010000613.1:0-2088 GCA_052035765.1 Bacteroidota bacterium | reverse complement strand
AAGTGTGGGAAATTCTCCTCTCGATAGTGGTGATGCTAGTGTCTATCTCAATAGTTATCTATCTGTCATCCAAGATATTTACGGTGGGAATTCTCTCCTATGGCAAGCGACTCACCTTAGCTGAAGTATGGCATTTGATGAAGTCACGCGGGTGATAGATGCTTCTGAGAGTATCACTTTTCAGTGATGCTCTCAGAGGTCAAGTGGGATCTCAACTTTTTTGAAGCACAAAGTACCCTACAAATACACTGAACTCTTTTGTGTGCTCTGAACTTACCTCGTTGTTTCGAGTAAAATAGTTCAAAATAACCGAAAGAATCGCACACCGATTGATAGGATGTAGTATGATTTTCGTTGATAAAATCATCTTGATCGGTGTAAAAAAATCAGCGTGTCATTGTAGGATCGGACGGCAAGGGTGACCACATGCTTGCGATAGGATTACTGATGACGGGTACCCTAAAAAATCTTTTCGACGTGAATCCGTCGTGGGTGCGCCGGAAAAATTAATCGTGAACTTTATTGAACTAATTGGAGAAATATCTATGCCTTACGATCCGATGATAGTACAACCAATGAAAGCAGAATTGACTGCCATAGGTTTTGAAGAATTGCTCACCCCTGCTGATGTCGATGCTGCTATGAAGCGTCCGGGTACTGCATTAGTCGTTGTGAATTCGGTCTGTGGATGCGCAGCCGGTGGCGCTCGTCCCGGTGTAGCACTTGCAGTGCAGCACGCAGCAAAGCCGGATCACTTACTCACTGTATTTGCCGGACAAGACCTCGAGGCAGTGCAGCGTATGCGTGACTATATTACCGGTCAGCCACCGTCATCACCATCAATTGCGCTGATGCAGGATGGTCAATTGATTGGATTTATGCCACGCCATGCGATTGAGGGACGAGGTCCTGATATGATTGCACAGGCGCTTACCAAAGCATTTGACCAAGTTTGCGCTCCACAAGCTGCATAATTCAGCATTGACTAATTTCAGCTATTTGTGTAAATTGCGGCGTTCGTGAATTGATATAGATTCCGGACGCCGTTTTTTATTCCTCTAAGAATCAATCACATGGAAACATTCTCCAAGAAAAACATCGCTATTATTGCAGTCATTGCTATCAGTACAATTACCCTTTCGGTGTTTCTGCATCTAACCGCTATGGTGAGCCCTATGATTTTGGGAGGAATTGCCGTGTTTTTGCTGTTTCCCTTCCGCTCGCAGTCCTACATCGTACGCCGCATGCTCCTGCTCTCCCTGATACTTATCTCAATATGGATGCTGCAAGACTTGGGGATTACGCTCCTGCCGTTTGGCATTTCTTTAATGATTGCATTTTTAATTGACCCGGTCGTCTCGTGGCTTGAGCGCAAGAAGATCAAACGCTGGATAGCTGCTTTACTGTTGATTATTTTCATGGTGGGAGCGGTGGGCACGGTATCGATTCTGGTATTTCCGCTTGCGTTTTTACAACTCGATGACGTAATCAAGCAAGTATCATCAATGGTGACATCGGCTACTTCCTATCTCGAAAGTCGCAAATTTTACCGGATGTTAGAGAGCTTTGGGCTGCCGCAAAATACGATGAAGGAAATCGTGCAAAATGAATTTATGCCGCGACTTGAGTCAATTTTTAAAGTCGTACTCGAAGCCCTGCTGTCAGTGCTGACGAGCTTATCGGGGATCGCTTCTCAGCTTTTGAATGTAATTCTCACGCCGATTCTCACGTTCTATTTTGTGAAAGACTTTCCGAAATTCAAGAGTTTCTTGCAACGTACCATCGAGCGAAAGAACAAAAAAGTCTATTCGAATTTACTGCGAATGAGTGATATTTTGCGAGTGTATATTGGCTGGCAAATGCTGGCTGCATTTATGGTGGGCACGCTTGCGTCGGTGATGTTTTCCGTCTTCGGAGTTCCCTACCCGGTCGTTCTCGGCGTCTTATGCGGCTTCTTGAATCCTATCCCTCTTTTCGGCTCCATCGCAAGTATGATTATCGGTATTATCACTGTACTGCTCGTCAATCCGACGGGAGCCGGTGGTAATATTCTCACGATTGCCTTGGTCGTCAACGGATTGCACTTCT
>JBPOHH010000711.1:0-3138 GCA_052035765.1 Bacteroidota bacterium | reverse complement strand
GTATAGGAGAGAATCGTCATGTCTTGAGCGGGATTGGGTGTAGCGGATGCTTTGCTTGCCGTAGGATAATCGACTTCGACGGAGCTGACATCGCCCATGAGAAATGTCACGGTAAGTATAGTCTCGTCTAATTCATTGTCTTCGTTGTAGAACCGATAGCGGATGACGCTTTTCCCATCGACCGAACCTATCACTTTGATACCGTTTTCATCATAAATTTTGGGGTTGATATAAGCATGGAAGACGTCCGTGGACTCACCGGGCGCGAGTGTGATGGGCGATTCATCAGGAAGTGGCGAGTGGTATATCGTCGAGTCGTAACATTTAATCCAGCAGAAGTAGGTATCATGTCCTTTGGTCAAGGAGATATTTTCCCGGAGGACATGCACTTTCACCGGATTGGCAGAGATATTTTTGACCGTTGCCTGTACATCGGCAGTGATACCGGGTTCTTCTTTGACGGTCATATTAGCTTCACCGACGATTTGCAAGCTTTGTGCTGATAGCGATGTAAAAATTCCTGCTGTGAGGAAAGCGAGAGCAAAGGCGGAGAGAGTTTTCATAGTAACATGAATAAAATGACAATGAAGATTAAAAAAGTCGAAAGAAATTTATCAAGTATGAATTACAAACGAAACTTAATCATTATTTTTGAAACAACAAAACGATATATTTGCAGTCAATTCTATTACGAACATAAAACCTCTCGTATTTCTCAATTTTATTTTAAGGAGTTTGGAATGAAACGTACCCTCTTATTGCTCTGTATGGCACTTGCAATTGCAAGTTTTAAGCCTGCAGATGAAGGAAAAAAATCTATCGTACCGGCAGCAAATGTCAAGAATCTCAAAGGTGAAATCATCAATACTTCGACGTTTCAAAACGACGGTAAGCCGATTCTCATTAATTTTTGGGCCACGTGGTGCAAGCCGTGTATTCAGGAACTAACAGCATGGAATAATCTTTACGATGAATGGAAAAAAGAAACAGGTGTCAAAATCATCACGATCTCGACCGACGATGCACGTACTGCACCTAAAGTAGCTCCATTTATCAATGGCAAACGGTGGGATTTTGAAAATTACATCGACGAGAACGGCGACTTCAAGCGCGCGATGAATGTAAATGTATGCCCATACTCTTTCTTGCTCGACAAGGACGGAAAAATAGTCTGGCAGCATAATTCTTATGCACCGGGCGACGAAGAAAAATTATTCGAAGAAATTAAAAAATTAGTTGCCGCGAAATAATAGACACAGCAGCCTCGGGCGGTTTTTTTGAAATACTCATAAAACCGCCTTTCTTTTTGAATATACCCTTCGGAATTGAATGACGTGTTGGAAACTATACGGGTTGAAAACACCGGTCAGGTGCTCGTAATCAAATACTGTGCGATTGCTTCCGCTTGGGCTTGATTGACAATTCTCTGCCAACAAATTTGATATGACAATTTACAACTATAAGGAGTGCGTAGAATGAATCGTTTGCGACTGTTTTTTTTTCTGCTTTTCGGTATTGTTCTCTGTTGTTCAGCCCGTGTGGCACTTTCCCAATCTGACGGTGGCGTAACCGGTAATTTCCAGCTCGATGCGCAGACCTACAAAGAAGACTCCCTCATCGGAGCCGAGCCGGTAGCCGAAAAAATGCGCTCGAATGGCTTTTTGAATCTCAATTATACTAAAGGTGCATTTTCAACAGGAATTCGATACGAGATGTATTTGAAGGAACTCAACGGTTTTGACAAGAATCTCGGCGGTGAAAATGGAAATACCGGTATTACCTACCGCTATGCACGCTATTCAACCGAAGACTATGAAATCACGGTCGGAAACACCTACGAGCAATTCGGCAACGGGTTAATTTACCGTACGTATGAAGAGCGTGGGCTGGGCTTGGATAATTCGCTTGACGGCGCTAAAATCAAGCTGATGCCAGTTAAAGGATTGCAGGTCATCGGTCTCATCGGTCGGCAACGTACGTTTTTTAATCTCGGTGCAGGTATAGTTCGCGGTGGCGACATCGATCTCGGACTCAATGATTTTCTGGAAAATTTCGGTCAGGGTATCCTCCCTTCTACATTTCAGCTGCGTTTAGGGGCAAGCGTGGTGAGTAAATTCCAAAAAGATGAAAATCCTATCTTAAAATTACCCGAAAATGTACTTGGCTATGCGACACGCCTCTCAATGAGTGTTGGTGAATTTTCATTTAATACAGAATATGCTCATAAATATAATGACCCATCTGCTGCTAATAATGATACCTACAATGACGGCAAAGCACTCTTGCTTTCCGGATCCTACTCGACACGGGGGCTTGGAATTAATGTGAGTATGAAGTCTATTGACAACATGGACTTCCGTTCTGACCGCTCAGCAATTCTTACGAATTTACCCATTAACTATTTACCCGCTATTGCTAAAAATTATACCTATCGCCTGCTGACGCTCTACCCTTATGCTACGCAAAATAATGGTGAAATTGGTATTCAGGGAGATTTGTTTTATACGTTCGAAAAAGGAACGGCTCTCGGCGGTAAGTACGGCACGACAATTACGCTTAATTACTCAAAAGTACACGGACTCGATACGACTCATATTGATGAATTTACCTACAATTCCGAATTTCTGAAATTTGGCAAACGGAAGTATTTTGAAGATATGGGAATTGAAGTATCCAAGACATGGACCAAAGAGCTCAAGACCAACATCGGCTTCATGCGCCAGTATTTCAATAAAGACGTCGTTCAGACTCCCGGATACGGCTTGATCAGAGCAAATATCATCGTTGCTGAAATCGCCTATACATTTGCGCCCAAGCAAACACTCCGCATGGAGCTCCAGCATATCGGGACTACGCATGTCGATATCGACGACCAAGGGAACGAACTCACAGACTCTACCGGCGCACCTGCAATGCCGAGCTTAGACGCAAATAACGGCAATTGGCTCTACGGTTTACTCGAATATACGATAGCTCCGTCATGGTTTTTCTCCGGATTCTGTGAGTGGAATTATGGTAATTATTACGACGGCACAAAAGGCGACAAGCCCGATTTACGGTTAATTTACCCAAGTGGTAATGTCATCTGGGTACACGATGCTCTCCGCGTACAGCTCGGCTACGGTAGAATCCGCGGCG
>JBPOHH010000651.1:0-3534 GCA_052035765.1 Bacteroidota bacterium | reverse complement strand
AAAATTCTCGCCTGTATTTTTGAGGAAAAAATGGAGGAATTCACGCTGTTTGGGTCGTTTCATCATGGCGCACTCGCGGAATTAAAACGGAACTATCCACTGCTCCACACTGCTGCCATTAACCTCCCGAATGACACGCGTTTGCCGTCAGAAATCGCTGCGGAAATCGGCTGTGAAGGGTTTATATGTTCGATGCGCGAGCTCACGCACAAACGCTCCAAAGATGCAATCGCGCATGGTATTTACCTCGGCGTTTATACTGTCAATACGCGGGAAGATGTGGACTTCGCGCTTGGGCGGAAGGCGAAGGCAATAGCGACGAATTTTCCGGCGCGGATACGTGAGGAGATACTGGCTCGCGGGTGATTTTTTAACGCAAAGGGCGCAGAGATTTATACTACTTATAGAAAATTTTAATGGAAATTATCACGCTTACTATTGGATATGTGGCGGCATTTTGTTCGACGTTTGGGCTTTTCCCACTTGCGCTCAGGGTATGGCGGACGGGCGAGGTGAGTCAATTACCAGTAAGCATGGTCACTGTTATGTTTATGGGCGCGGTCTTGTGGCTCGTGTATGGCATTATCCGCGCAGATCAGGTGATAATCGGCGCAAATTCCATAGCGCTTCTGTTTATCGGGTATGTTGGGACAGCAAAGCTGCGTTCATTAAAGAAATAGACGTGTGCGGCGGCTTTGGCGGCAAAGTGGTATTTTTGTGGAAAATGATTTCCTTTCTAACAGATATTGCAGAAAATAGAAATAGATTGTAGGGGCGAATTGCATACGCCCCACGTCAAGCACGACCTGGGCGAATGCGATTCGCCCCTACAATTGGATAAAAAAACGCCATAAATCATAACAAATCATAAACAATCATAAAAAATCAGCGTGCCATCAACCCAAGCTGAAAAAAATAGATATACAATTTTTTAATACATCAAGGAAAATCATGAAACGCACAAACTTTTACGACATACACAAAAATCTCGGCGGCAAGATCGTGCCTTTTGCAGGCTTTGAAATGCCGGTTCAATATCCCAAAGGCATCCTGCACGAACACCACATCGTTCGCACAGGTGTCGGCGTTTTCGACGTCTCCCACATGGGTGAATTCGAAGTGCGCGGCGCTGATGCGCTCGCTTTTATCCAAAAGCTGACGGTTAATGACGCCTCCAAGCTCACACCCGGCAAAGCGCAATATTCTGCAATGTGTTACGAAAACGGCGGCATCGTCGATGACTTGCTCGTCTATCACTGTGGCGATTATTACATGCTCGTCGTCAATGGCGCGAATGTCGATAAAGACTTCGCATGGGCGCAGGGCGTAGCACAAGGGTTTGAAAATCTTGACCTTATCAATGTAAGCGATGATGTGAATCTCCTCGCGATTCAGGGTCCGAAATCGCTCGACACCCTCCAAAAATTAACCGATGTAACTCTCGCCGATATACCATATTACAGTTTTAGCTTCGGTAAATTCGACGGTCTCGACATGATTATCTCCCGCACCGGATACACGGGTGAACTCGGCTGTGAAATTTACTTCCGCGGCGGTGTGGATGTGGCGACAAATGTGTGGAATGCAATTTTTGAAGCAGGCGCAGAATTCGGCATCGAAGCCATCGGTCTCGGCGCGCGCGACACGCTTCGCTTAGAAAAGGGCTACTGCCTCTACGGTAATGACATCGACAACACCACCCACCCGCTCGAAGCAGGTCTCGGTTGGATTACCAAGCTCGCCAAAGGTGACTTCAATGGTAAATCGGTAATGGAAGCCGCCAAAGCAGCAGGACTCACCCGCAAGCTCGTAGGATTTGTGATGAAAGCCGAGAAAATCATCCCGCGCCAACACTACAAAATCATGGCAAACGGCGTCGAAATCGGTGAAGTGACAAGCGGTAATATCTCTCCGCAACTCAATATCGGTATTGGACTTGGTTATGTAGCAATGGAACACGCCACACCGGGAAGCCAAATCTCAATTTTTGCCCGGAACACAGAATTCCCGGCAGAAGTGGTGAAGATACCGTTTGTGTGATTGATGGATGAGATGATATATAAAGCGGGAAAATCTGGAGAGATTTTCCCGCTTTTTTTTTGTGGGTAATAGGTAAGTGGCTATGTGGAAGGCGTTGCTGAATTTATATACCGTCACACCTAGTTTAGAATATCAAATAATTATCTGGCTGTATAACTAACTGTTGAAAAATAAACCGATTACAGAACACATTGATAAGATAAATGAAAGTATTGGTCTATTTTTCGGACAAGTTTCTTACAAAGAACTAAAATTTTAAACTCCTTAATTCACTATCATCGAGAGTTAAAAATGGATCTAGCAAACTAGCACTGAACTGTCTAGCGAAACTTCCAAAAGCACCTTGAGTAAAGCATAATGATAAAAAACGAATAAACCGTTGTAAAACTTCGATTAAGTATGAATTGATATTAGTGTAGAATTGTGTCAGATCTGATTGCCATGCTAAATTTTGAACATCAGGATTTCGTTGCGAGTAAGCACTTCGAAAGTCGATAAGAATATCATGTGGTGATTTGTAAGTGTTCTGTTTATTTTCTGTTATCACATTCAAGTTGTAGTAACGGCTGCTTTCTAGAAAGTCGGAAATCATTTTAATTATGTCCAGAAAGTCAACATTATTTTTAATAAAATCAATTTCTTGAACACGAGCAGGTGATTGATTGTAAAGGGGGTATTGTTCGCATACAGAGACTACCTCATTCAACGATTTTGTTAAACTATGGCTTAGACTCATCATTTTTTTAGACGATGGAAATTTTTGATTTGTTTCATATTCGTGGAAGCAAATGAGTACTTTTAAAATCCGTTCAAGACCGTTGCCAAGCAATAAATAGGGGATATAATAATCTGCAGGCATACCTCTTAATTCTTGGAGCTTCTTTAGTCCATTTTTTACGCACTCGAATCCAATTCGAATCTCATCCCTTAAAGCTAACTGTTTGTTGAATTGAATCATTAGGTTGGGAAGTAATAGATTGAAAAACATGTTGTTTAATAGGTTCTTGAGAGTAGCCCTTCTTGTATCAGTCTTTGGTTTTCCTTCGCAATAAATTCACTAATTGCTTGGATTTCCTCGGGAGTTAATGGCGCAGAAGGACCAATATTCTCCACATCGACATATTCTTTTTTTCGTTTCATAGATGTTTATTAAAGCCAAAGTAGTAGCGGTGGCGTAAAGTACTATCAATCGAATTGTGCTTTAAAAGATTATACATCTACGTTATTTGATAGATATATACCGACGTTCAAACCGGCACCTGCGAAACTACCAATAAACCTCCACGCATACAAATGAAAACTTCTTGTGCCATCCCAACACCTGACTCACGAAAACGGGAAAATCGCAAGCGATTTTTCCGCTTTTTTTACGTAGTTTCGCCACAAAACACAGGAGAGAGCGTAGCCGCGAGATGCCTGATATGGCGTCAATTATTCCCATATTTTACTTTGTATTTATTCCTTTTCCCAAGTGACTTTCGATTAGTGACTTTC
>JBPOHH010000474.1:0-3353 GCA_052035765.1 Bacteroidota bacterium | reverse complement strand
AAATTATCAGAATAAAACGCGCCAACATGCTTGAAGAGCACTGATGCATTCAAGCCGCCTCGCCGATAGGTAAGGCGAAGATTGGCCAAGACATCCGGAAAGCCGGCAATGGGAAGATTGTTGAGTGAAATTTTCTCGGTGCCACTGATAAAATAGTCATACTCGATAAAACGGTTCCTGCTGACCGACAAATTCCCCGAAAGCACGAGCATGCCGATGGTCTGATTGCCGATGAGCAGAGCATTGCCGTCGATCTCGATACCTATATGCCGTGAGCGCGGCGCATTCCCATCAACCGGATTACCAAAAATATCGAGACGTCCGCTTTTAACCAGTTCATTCGTAAATTCCATGAGGAATCCGTTCACGCCTACTGCATAGTTTCCATTCGCACTCTTATATCGGCCGCCTATCTCAATATCCATCATCCGTTCGGGTTGCACAAGCGGCTGCGTAAAATCAAAGAGCGTATCCTTACTCCGGGCAAAAAGCGGCTGCGCGCCAAAATATGCGTCCTCGGCGGCATAGATATTCCTCATGCGGGGTTCGCGGGAGGTGAGCGCAATCGAGGCATAACCATTGAACTCGTCGGAAAAACTATGAAGCACGCCAACTCGAGGATTCAGAAAGAGATACTTCACGGCAAACAATTCATTTTCACCTGCAATTGTACCCGATGGTGTGGCATATCTCGTAAATACTCCACCTGCTTTTTCATTGGCAATTGTATACGTATGCTGCACAAGCTGCGCTTCAATATTGAGGCGTGTTTTTTCGGAAATTTTGTACTGTTCCTGCCCGAAAACCGAGAAAATCGAACGTCCGCCATCATAGTCATAGATATGAAAATCAGGATCGATTCCCGAAGGAAGATTCTCGGCAAATTGTACTTTGCCATAGTGATACGACGAATGAAGGCGGAACTCTGCGCCAATGGTGAGTTCGCCGTCATCATGATTCCACACAAGCCGCGGTATCCACCCGCCGTGACGATTTTCTACAGCGCCGCGGATGATGGCATTTCCGGGGATAATCGAGTCGCGGAAGCCGTAGTCGGGTGTCATGCGGAGCGTTGCAGCGTCTGCCCAGCTTGCATCATAGTCAAAGAATCCCGTCCCGGTGTAGTAAAATAACGCCGATTTGAGCGTTAGATTCTCCGAAATAAACCAGTCATTGAGCATTTCATAATGCGGCTGAGAGAAATTTTCAATTTCCTGCGCGCGGCGGGTAGAAGTATAGGCGAGATTAGTGCCGGTGGAGTCGTAGTCGAAGGCGTTGAAGTTTGACCGTCGCAGATTTAGATCGGTAATGTACTGTTTTGGCAAGCCGTTATACGCGAGTCCGTCGGCGATGGGTCCCCCAAACACATTAATCTGCGTCGTCACATCCTCATCAAATCGCGCCGCACTGAGGAAAAAACTATTGAGTTCGGCCCACGAATTCGCGCGATAGCCATCGGAATTAATCCGTGAGAGGCGTCCGTAGAAGGCGTATTTTCCCGTCAGGCCGGATGAGACTTCGAGTCCGAATTTACTGGTAATGGGTGCGAGAATTGTCGTAGAATTTGCTCCAAACTGTTGATATCCAATCCCGGACGACACCCTAATAAACCGACTATCCGTGAAATTCGTGGTGGTCAGATTAATACTTCCACCAATCGCCGCCGCTCCGTAATTAATGAGCCCCGCCCCGCGCTGCACCTGAATACTCTGCATATTCGAAGCGGCATCCGGCACATCAATCCAATACACATTATGATCTTCCGGGTCATTTTGGGGAATGCCGTTAATCATCACGGCGATGCGGCGCTGATCGAAACCGCGCATCTTTAAATATGAATATCCAATGCCATTTCCATTATCCGAATAGAAAAATGCCGACGGCAAATCCGCTATCAATGCCGGCATGTCCTGCGCTGTGTAGCGGTCTTTGAGTTCGGCACGGGTAATCTCCGAAAACGGCACGGGCGACGTCGCCTCATCGGCGCGGGTAGAAGTCACCGTCACACTCGGCACGGTATAAACGCGCGTCGAGTCCTTGACGGGTTTCGAACGCTTGAGAGTAGTTTGTGCGGCTGACACGCCAAGCATCACCGCAAAAGCAACAGAAAGAGAGAAGAGTAAACGCATAGTATTCCTATACTTAAAAGTAAGAAAAAATAGCGTGGAAGTGCGGAAAGAACAGGCGGCTCTGCTCTCAAAAAGAGCAAGAGCACATTGTGCGGGGGTTAGTCTGCAGAACTGTTTCCGTTTTCCTACGCCGGTATTATCCGGTTCAGGTTCGAAGAGTGTTATCTCAGCCCTGCCACAATTGGCAGAGCACCTCTAACGGGTTGTTTAATTTAATTAACTATCTATTATATCTACAATATACAACTATTACAAAAATTTTGCAGCCACCGAAACACGTTCGGCAGCGGTTACTTTCTTGATGTGGAAAGGATTGAGCGCGTAGCGCGGCTCGACCCATCCGGCTGTTTCGGGCTTGAAACAGAATTGGAAGGAACCTTCAAAATCCACACCGTATTGATACGCGGAGGTTTTATCGAGGAAATCATGATACTGCACGCTATGTACGGTGAATCCTGCTGCTTTCAATTGGAATACTTCAGCAGGAAACATCGCCCAGCCGCCCGGCTTGAGCATACGAAAAACGCGCGTAAGTCCTGCAAGATCATCGTCATTATCGGCTACAGTCTCCATACTGAGCGCCACATCGAATCGATTGCTTTGAATTCGTGAGGAATGTTCGTCCGAGGACACAAGAGCCGAAAACGGGAGTTCCGAAAACTGCAAGTGATTCATCATTTTGAAGGAATTGCCGAGGGTATGCTCGGGAGAGAGCCAGAGCACATCGTGCTTGCCGGTCATGATTCGCGTTTTCTTTTGGAGAAATATCCACAGCAGACGTTCATCATGCGAGGCACCGCAGTACGTACATTCGACATGTGTATCATCATGTTCGCCAAGATGGAATGTTTTATGGCAGCACGGGCATTCGGCTTCGCGTCCGGTGGGGCTGACATGCGGCTCGGCATTCATCGTAGTCTTGGCAAGACCGACGAGTGCGGCCGCCGACGACAGTAATCCAAAGAATGTATCGATTCCAAATGTTTTCATGATGTATCTCCGTTTGGATACGAGAATAAAGGTACTATTAAACTGTAATGTTAGAACTTGGTATATAATTGAACCCTTCGACAAGCTCAGGGTGACGTAACTCGTTCGTCATGCTGAGCTTGTCGAAGCATCAAGCAAATGCCAAATTCTTAAGTTGGCAGCATTGACCGCAAGCTGTGGCTTGGAGTACGACCTGCCGAGAAACCTAATTATACCAAGTACTTAATCTTCCCA
>JBPOHH010000477.1:0-1985 GCA_052035765.1 Bacteroidota bacterium | reverse complement strand
CGTGCCCGTCGTCGTCGAATATTCGATGACCGAATACGGACAATCACTCGAAAAAGTAATCATGGAATTACGCGACTGGGGCCTCCAGCATAGAAAGAGGATTATCGGGAAGTGATTGATTTGGAAGGGAAATAGAGTCTTTTGGTGCGAGGGCGTGTGAGGCAAATGAATCATCGGGGCGGATGAATTCCACCCCGATTGATTTGTAGGAATATTAATAATCTGTCGGTAGTATCGACCCAATTGATAAAAATTACACCATCCCGAATCGCTCAAAACTCAGACGCTCTAGATATTCACGGTCGTCGGGATGTGCAATCGCCGTGAGTGCCTTGGCGCGCTGACGTAAATTCTTGCCGAATAAATACGCAACTCCAAACTCCGTAACCACATAATGCACCTGCGCGCGTGTCGTGACCACGCCTGCACCTTGATTGAGATAGGGCACAATCCGCGGAATTCCTTTATTGGTTCGGGACGGAAGTGCAAGAATAGGTTTGCCGCCCACCGAAAGCGACGCCCCGCGCATGAAGTCCATCTGCCCGCCCACACCTGAGAATTGTCTCATGCCGATCGAGTCGCTGCACACTTGTCCCGTGAAGTCAATTTCGATCGCACTATTAATCGCCACGACTTTTGGATTCTGCTTAATTACGGCTACTTCATTGACATAGTCAATATCGAGGAAGGCAAAGAGGGGATTATCATCGACATAATCATAAAGTGCGCGCGAACCAAGGCAGAACCCCGCCACGACTTTCCCCGGATGCTTAGTTTTGAATTTGTTGGTAATTACCCCATTTTCAATCAGCGGAATTACCCCATCAGAAAACATCTCGGTATGTATCCCAAGGTCGCGGTGATTGCCGAGCGACTTGAGCACTGAGTCGGGAATAGAACCGATACCCATTTGCAGCGTGCTCCCATCTTCAATCATTTCAGCGATATACTGTCCGATTTTGATGTCCTCGGGCTTGAGTTTTGAACCGTAATCTACCTCCGGCAGCGCATCATGTACATGTACCAGCGCGTCGAACGAACTCACATGCATCATGCCGTCGCCATGCGTCCGTGGCATGAGCGGATTGACCTGCGCGATGACCATCTTGGCAGAGTCCACGGCGGCGCGGGCGACGTCCACGGCTACGCCGAGCGAACAAAACCCATGCTTATCCGGCACCGACACATGGACAATTGCCACATCGAGAGCCATGATTTGCCGTTTGAATAATTCGGGAATTTCACTTAAAAAGATGGGCACATAATCGGCGCGGTTGTCATTGACCGCCTTGCGGATAGCATCGGAAACGAAAAGAGAATTAATACGGAAGCTCTTAGAATACTCAGGTTTAGCGAGTTCGACATCGCCAAAGACTCCGAGCATAACCAGCTCTACATCATGGAGTGCGGGCGCACGCTCGGCGAGCTTGGTTAATAAATACGTGGGCGTCGCGGCATTGCCTTGAATAAATACACGGTCACCGGATCGAATTACGCTGAGCGCTTCTTCGGCCGTTTTGTACTGGAGGGAATTGTTCATTCGTTTTTGTCTTGGATTGGGATAGTTGGAGAGGTTGTCTGTTAGATTACCTACAAAAATAGGGCGCTACGGGTTATCGGCGTGTTTTTCGGGTGTCAATTTTCAATAACTCTGCCGTACCTGCTTCAAAATACACCGTACATCAGTCCAATGTATATATCCAACGTATTGCCAATTCGTTCCCGGGAATTTTGGCATTTTCCGGGAATGCCGTAAAGATTGTAACTCTCGTTTGATATGTGAGTTCCTTGGTGTAATTTTGGGGAAAATTTACAAACAATCGTCCAAGGAATTCTATGAAAATACTCTACTTGTTTCTCACACTTCTCCTCGTCTTCTCTACCGGCTCGGCGCAGCCAAGTGTATGGAATTCCGTAGGAATCGGCGCAGGCGGCGCTTTCTACAGTCCGGCTATCAACCCCGCAAATCCTGATGAAATCTACAC
>JBPOHH010000422.1:0-2175 GCA_052035765.1 Bacteroidota bacterium | reverse complement strand
TTATTTATAAGTAATATGCGAATACTTCTTTTACTTCTTGTCTGCCTTCTCACTACATCAACAGCATTCGCGCAGCGGAATGTAATCCTCATCATCGCCGATGACCTTGGTGCAGACTACTGTGCTTTCTATGAAAACCACCTCGACACCGTGAATATGCCGAACATACGCATGCTCGCCGATCGCGGTGTGCGCTTCACCAATGCATGGTCCAATCCGCTTTGTTCGCCCACGCGTGCCGGAATACTCACCGGTCGATATAGTTTCCGGACAGGTGTCGGGAATGCCGTTGGCGGGGCGGATTCTCGGGTGCTCGATAAAAATGAACTTACGATTCCTATCTTGCTGAAGGCATTCAAAAAAAATAATATAGCAACGGCGAATATCGGCAAGTGGCACTTGCAATTAGCCACCCCGAAGTCGAATCTAACCCTGCCGAATACGATGGGGTATGACCATTACGAAGGGAATTTCCTTGGCGCTCTCACAAGCTATGTTGACTGGAATAAAGTGACCAATGGCGTGGCTGCTAATTGTACAACCTACGCCACCACCGAAACGGTGAATAATGCGATTACGTGGATAGCAGCTAACCGTGCAAAACCGTATTTTCTCTGGCTTGCGTTTAATGCGCCGCATACTCCGTTTCATCTGCCGCCAACATCGCTCCATTCCTATCAAACACTAAGCGGCACAGATGCCGATATTGCCGCCAATCCAAAGTTGTATTTCAAAGCAGCTGCAGAAGCGATGGATCGTGAAATCGGTCGGCTTTTTGATTCGCTCAAAGTATTCGGCGACTGGGAGAATACCGATATTATTTTCATTGGTGATAATGGCGATGATGCAAATGTCGCGCAGACGAAGGGTGGCGCTAAGGGAAGTATTTATCAGGATGGCATCAGCGTGCCGTTTATTATCGCAGGACCGTCAATTATTACTCCGAATCGTGTAAGCGACGCGCTCGTCAATACGCAGGATTTATTTGGTACTATTCTTGAAATATTAAGTGATACAGCGTGGCTGGGGCGTATTCCGATGCCGATAAAAGTGGATTCAAAAAGTCTTGTGCCGATTCTCAAAAATCAAGCGACAAGTGTACGCGATTGGGCGTTTTCAGAGGTGTTTAAAATTCCAACTGTCGCCGGAGACGGCAAGACCATGCGCAATAAAGACTATAAATTACTGGACTTTGACAATGGTACGCAGAAATTTTATCATCTAACAACAGATCCCAATGAAAGTAATGACTTACTAACGTCAGCGCTTACTGCCGAACAGCAAAGTAATTACACCTATCTCTGCAATCAGATGTCCACGCTTGTTGGGTCGGGACGTTTCTGCGAGATTACTGCCGTCGATGAATTGTCCGGTAATGAAGGTACTTCTCCTCTTGGTGTACCGAATCCCTTCACGACTTTTATCACACTGCCGCTGCCCGCGGAGACTACGCATTCGGTACTCACTAATGCCACGGGGCAGGTAGTCTTTGAAGGACTCCATATCGAACGTCATGATTTCACCAATCTTGCAACCGGAATGTATCTCCTGCAATGCAGCACGGGGGAGGCGTTACACACTTATAAGCTGCTCAAGCGATAGCAGCAGAAGAACTTGTCGCATAGGATACAGAGTGAGTAAAAGTGTTTCGATTTTCTCTATTCTACGGAAGTATTCTCTCATACCGCCCGATAGTCAAAGAATCTAACTGGTTAGAATAATATTGGCTTATTCATGTAGTTGAAATTACAATTTATCTGGAAATGAGTAGGATTTTTTGTGTAATTTTGAAGCATAAAATCCTCAAAAAAAGATTAATCATTTACAACTGTCCATTATTATGAGTTTGACTCCCGTATTGTGTGTAATCGAAGATAATTCTGCTGTTAGAAGTCTGTACTGCTCGCTGTTGAAAAAAGCCGGCTATGAAGTAGTTGATTTTGAAAACGGATATTCGGCTCTTGCGTGGATTGAACAGAACCAAACTGCCTGTGTTATTATTGACATACTCCTACCGGATCTCAATGGTACAGAGCTCATCGACATGATCAAAGACTTGCCGAATGGCGGTGATATTCCGTTGATAGCCGTCACAGGGTTCGCACAACCCGAGGATGAAGAAGGGTATGTGGAATTGGGTTTTGTATCCTATATCGCCAAGCCGGTCGATACCGC
>JBPOHH010000752.1:0-2272 GCA_052035765.1 Bacteroidota bacterium | reverse complement strand
CATGCATTGGAATTAATGGAAACGATTGACAGTCAGCAAGGGATTCAGATGTCTCTTGGTAATATCGGTACATTATTCGCAGCGCTCGATGAATTCGACCGTGCATTGGACTATTTCGAGCGGGCGCTATCGATTGCCGTGAAGCATGAGCGTACGCAGGACTCGGCAAGTCATTTATGTAATATTGGGAATGTTTATCGGAAGCTTGAGGATTATCCGAAGGCTTTGGAGTATTATCTTCGAGCGTTGAAAATATTCCAGGATGCCGGTAATACATATAATTCCACGGCACTTATGGGTAATCTTGGTACAGTTTATTTCTATTCCGGGGAGTATGACACAGCGTTGGAGTATTTATCTCAGGCACTATCGGCAGCCGAAAAGCTCGAAGACCACTATGGTATGTCTTTGTGGAGATCTAATTTAGGTGAATTATTTTCAAAACAGGACTGGCATAATTTCAATCCTTCCAAGGCCGAAGAATATCTTCTCGGAGCTCTTTCTCTCCATGAAAAATCCGGTGCATTTGTCGATCAATATTGGATACACAAGAGTCTCGGTGTTGTCTATAAAATTCAGGGACGATGGCAGGATGCGCTTACCCACACAGAACTATATCATTCATTGAAAGAAGAATTTCAAAATAAGAATGCTTTTCAGATGATTGTCGATACCGATGCCAAGCGCAGAATTGCTGCTATGAGCAAGGAAAAAGAAATCATTGATGCTAAGAATGCCGAACTGGAGTTGGCAAACAAGTTAAAAACCAAGCTTCTCGGTATTGCAGCCCATGATTTAAAGAATCCACTTGGAAATATTATTGGTTTTGTACGGATGCTAATCGAAGAAATCCCGGCTCCGAGTGAACACCATGAAATGCTGGTCATGATTAATGAATCGGCAGCGAGCATGCATCGACTTATTATTGATTTATTGGAATCATCTGCGGCGGAAATGGGCGCAATGACGCTCGAAGTAGCACCACTTGATTTATCGGAATTACTACGTATTGTGATTTACGGTAATCTTATGGCTGCTCAAGCTAAAAGCCAGCGGATTGAGTGTTCGATTGAAGATGTAGGTATTATTGCCGACCCGCGACGTATTCAGCAAGTACTTGAAAATTTAATAAGTAATGCACTAAAATATTCGCAGGCAGGAAAAGTAATCACCGTACGGCTTACTCACCGGGGTTCAATGGCAAGGGTTGAAGTACAGGATCAGGGTCAGGGATTAACAGAGGAGGACATGAGTAAATTGTTCGGGCAATTTCAGCGGCTATCAGCACAGCCAACCGGCGGTGAATCTTCGACCGGACTTGGTTTGTCGATCGTTAAGCAGATTGTTGAGTTACATGGGGGCAGAATATGGGCCGAGAGTGCCGGCAAAAACCTTGGCGCTACTTTTATTGTAGAATTTCCTTTGCCATAACCCACCACTTTTACTACCGGGTGGGATGCAGGGACGTTCTTGATGATATTGACAACATTATTATCGGATGTTCACCTCCTATCAAAGTGCGTCCGAGCCATAGAATTCCACAGTAAAAACTAGCTACAAACGCAAACAGCCCATCCAGGATTTGGATGGGCTGTTTGATAATAAAAAACCCCGGCAACGACTTACTCTCCCACGCACCTACGCACGCAGTACCATCAGCTCCACAGGTCTTAACTACTCTGTTCGGAATGGGAAGAGGTGTGACCCCTGCGATAGAGTCGCCGAGATTATAGTTTTTTATATGGTTAACACGAGGGATTGAACAATTTCATTGTATTCCCGAGTCATAAAGAGGCGCGTACATGAGTTATACATCTGTCATTATTGGTGTAAACCAATCAAACAAGACGAACATTCTCATTTAAAAATAAAAAAAATCGGTAAGCCCTCGGACTATTAGTACTCTTCCGCTCCACGTGTCGCCACGCTTCTACGTCGAGCCTATCGACCAGATCATCTCTCTGGGTCCTTACCAGCTTATCGCTGTGAGATACCTCATCTTGGGGCAGGTTTCGTGCTTGAGATGCGTTCAGCACTTATCCTTTCTGGACGTGGCTACTCTGCAATGCCTTTGGCAAAACAACAGACACACCGTCGGTCCAGTCATTCCGGTCCTCTCGTACTAAGAACGAGTCCCCTCAAGTATCTTTCGCCCGCATAGGATAGGGACCGAACTGTCTCACGACGTTCTGAACCCAGCTCACGTACCGCTTTAATTGGCGAACAGCCAAACCCTTGGGACCTTCTCCAGCCCCAGGATGCGATGAGCCGA
>JBPOHH010000121.1:0-4663 GCA_052035765.1 Bacteroidota bacterium | reverse complement strand
GTGCACTTTGTGGTTTATTTTTGCGACCTTTGTGTTTAAAAATCAACATGTTACAGTTTTAACACAAAGGCACAAAGTGGACACAAAGGTCACTATAGATACTAGTATTTGTAGTGCGCTTTGTGGTTACTTTGTGCCTTCGTGTTTAAAGAAACAGGTACTTCTCTTCTTAGTCTTTACCCCTTCCGCTTCCAGATAAAATATACCGGAATACCGGTGAGGACAATTGCAACACCCGGCAGTGTCGTACCCGGCTTGAGAAGTAGTAAATCAATGATAATCGCTGTTGCAATGAGGATATACAATGCCGGCAGAACCGGATAACCAAACGCTTTATACGGACGTTCGGCATTCGGTTGTTTTTTGCGGAGGATGAAAATACCTGCTATCGTCAGAATGTAGAATATCAGCACCGCCGTCACCACATAGTCCAATAAATCTCCGTACTTACCCGACAGACAGAGCGCCGAAGCCCATATTCCCTGAAAAATAAGTGCCGAAGCCGGTACACTATTAGCATTCAATTCCCCCGTTTTTTTGAAGAATAATCCGTCCTTCGCCATCGCAAAATACACGCGCGCACCACTGAGAATGAGTCCGTTATTACACCCAAAGGTCGATACCATAATCAGCACCGCCATGATTTTGGCGCCACCGTCACCGAAAATCACTTCCGCCGCCGCTGCGCCTACTCTATCCGTCGTGGCAAATTGTATCCCACGGCCTACGACATCAGCTGAAGCAGCATCCCCAACTACAGGCAATACAAGCAGATATGCAACATTCGCCAAAATATATAATACTGTTACGATACCCGTTCCGAGCGCTAAGCTCAGCGGGATTGTTCGCTTGGGATTGACGACTTCCCCTGCCGTGAACGTGATATTATTCCACGCATCACTCGAGAAGAGCGAACCCACCATAGCAGTCCCAATCGCGGCAATAATCGCAAATGTCATCGGCGTACCCGACGGAATGAGCGCCAAGCTGTCCCATTTACTTAAGTCCACTGCCCAAAAATCCGTAAAATTTGCATTCCAGGCAGTAGCATTTGCACCAACGATTATTCCCAAAAGAATGAGTCCGAAGAGGGCTATTATTTTGGTCGAAGTGAACACATTCTGGACGATTTTCCCTGCCCGCACGCCACGGATATTAAGCCATGTGAGGAATGCAATACTAACAATTGCAAGAAGTTGCGCGGCTGAGATTGAAAAATTCCCAACATGTAACAGAATATTTTTTTCACTAAAGACAGGAAATAGTACGCCTGTATATTTCGCAAAAGCTACGCCTACAGCAGCGATTGTTCCGGTCTGAATCACCATGAACAGCGTCCAACCGTAGAGGAATCCAACAAACGGATTATATGCCTCGCGTAAGTAAACGTATTGTCCGCCCGCTTTCGGCATCATCCCGGCGAGCTCGCCATAACTGAGTGCAGCGATGAGCGTTACGAGTCCGGTTATCGCCCAGACGAGCAGGAGCATTCCCCCACCGCCGACGCTGCGGGCAATATCAGCGCTCACGATAAAAATACCACTGCCAATCATCGAGCCCACGACGATCATCGTCGCATCGAGCAGCTTGAGGTCACGTTTGAATTCTGGAGAAGACATATCTATATGTGTATGTAATTAGTAATAAAATGAATGATTTTTGTTGACTATCTTGTTTATTCAATTGGATAATTAGAATGTTTCTTGCGACCACACCTGCAGGGCTGGGGCGTATGCAATTCGCCCCTACGGATTGTATATGCAATTCGTCCACATGGATTTTTCTTGCGACCACACCTGCAGGACAGGGGCGCATGCAATGCGCCCCTACCGACTTACAACTTACGACTTAAAGACTTACGACTATTCCACCGGCGTCTGTATCTCCACTTCCACCGTGCGGGTGTACATGCGGCCTTCGGGGAGGGAACTGTTGTAGAGTTCGGCCTGACCGATGCCTTCTACTTTAATATTATTGACATTCAATGCTTTGGCTGCGGTGAGCGCGCGGCTGTCTGCGAGCTGCTGATTATAGCCCGCCTCGCCCAAGCGGTCGGAGTAGCCGGTGACTTTGACGCTGGAATTCGGCTTGCAATATTCCTGTATCTTTTTGATAATTGAACGATTTACACCGACGATATCTGATGAACGTATATCGAAGAGTATCAAGCTGAAGCGGTCAATTTGTTTATCACCCCGGCGTTCGGCACGTTTAGATTGAATTGTTATACGTTCAAGTGGAATATCGACGCGTGCATGAGTGGTCGTATGTTCGGTATTCGAGACTTCGATAATTGCCGTTACCGGTGTATTTGTGGTAGGCACTGACGCCGGGTCTGCGGCGAGATTCCAGAGGAGATCGCCGGGCGGGCGGCCGGGTCCGTCGAAGGTTTTCAGGGTATTTTCTGCCTGCCGAACGCTGAGCTGCCATGATGCGAGGGGGCCGTTGTAATCAGTCGTGATAGAGAATTTAACCGCCGGAGGATTCACCGTGCGGAGTGTATCGCTTATGATGAGAGGTTCGAGTAAGCGCTCGGAGGAAGCCACAATTTCCACGCGCCGGTTTTCCTCTTCCCCATCTTTTGTTGCAGGATTCGCGGCTTTTACCGGGAGATTGCGTGATTCAACTTTAATTCTAGCAGGTGCAATTTTCCATACTTCGGTTAAATAGCGTTTGACCGCTTTGGCACGCTGCAAAGAAAGCTCGGTATTCCCTTTTTCACTTCTGCTGTCCTGATTACATCCGATGAGAGTAATCGTCTCACGGTCCATTTCCGTTAAACGTTCGCCGAGGATATCGAGCAATGCATGGTAGGTTGTAATTTTCCCTTTACTAGCCATATATTTACTGTCGAATTGATCGGTCGTTTGTGCCGTGAGCTTTGTGTAGCGTTCAGGAATCACCGAAGAATTTTCATCAAAAAAGATATAGGGCAAAATGGGAGTCATGAGGGTCGAGGCGAATTCCTCGGTTGTAATTTTGAGAGATGGAATTTCCCTGCCGTCGGGTTCGATTCCCACTGCCTGCATCGACACACGGATAGTATTCGGCAAGAGAAGGGTAGGCACCGTCAGTGTATCAGTGCGGCGGATGATGTCGGTCTTGATTTGTTTTCCGTTCATAGTCACGAATTGCTGACTTTTCGTCTCAATCCCCTTTTTGTACGGCATTTCAATATATCCTGCGCTGTCCCGGCGGATAGTATCAATAATCATTTGCACAGGCGGCACATTTTGGTGTTCGCCATGCCCATCAACATTCGGGGAATACTTAATTGCAATGCCAAGCTGCAGCGTATTTGCCTTCCAGTCAAGATGTTGAGCAATATTCGTAAGTCCGAAAGTGTAATACAGTTCGGGAGCGAGAAAAAGAGTTCTGGAGGAATTGATCGGCACCTTCATCGATGCACCGATAATCGCCGAGAGTTGCAGGGATTGAGCATTGGGAATATCGCCGCTGAATTCATTGCGAAGGCGGCGTCCGGAATCTTTGCCGGTAGAATCGAGAAATGTGCCGGCATCAGCAGGTTTAGAAAGCTGTTCATATTGACTAAATCCTTTACTCATCAGCATTCCCACCCGAAAGCCGGCATGGAGATTCACTCTCCCGAAGAGACGATAGCCAAGAATTGGTTCGACCCCGACGGTCGAAAGAGTCGCAGCAAGGTGATGTTCAAATTCCCCGTCAGCAGCACTTCCTCCCGAGAAAATGGTCGTAGCTTCCGGGGTAATGAGTTCGGCACTGAACTCCTGATACCCGCCGCGCAGCTGCAACGTGAGCCTACGGGCAAGGGAAAATTGATACAAAGCGCCAAGTGAGAAGCCGCTCCCCGAACCTCCATCGAAATCCTTACAACAGTTAGGAATACCGGGTAATTGGCGAAACGATGAAGTGTGAAAATTCAGAGCAAAATCACCATACACTCCGTATGCAGGACGTTCATTATCCTGCGCATGAAGCTGTAAACAACCGATGAAAAGTGCAACAATCAGAGTAGCAAGTATTCTCATACACTTCCGTAATTCATTAAAAAAAAATAGACATAATCCTTACCCCATGAGCACCTCCCCAAGGATCACCAACCCCATCGACCATAGAATTGAATCCGCAAAGTTCGTAAAAAGAATACAATTCCATGCAATCAATTCCACCACAAACGCCAGCAAAAAAAGCAAAGACGCAAAGACATTGACCCCAACAACGGCATAACCTATCTCCAACAAAACTACTTACCGCCTACCACATTCCCCATACGACTCCCGACTTTCCACTTTCCACTTTCCACTTTCCACTTTCCACTTTCCACTTTCCACTTACAACTTTCAACTTACTACTTACGACTTTTTCGCCTTACAACTTACAACTTACAACTTACGACTTACGACTTACGACTATCATCCCCATGCACAAGATGATACATAGCCACCTGATTCCCGAATATTTTCGTAAAACCCTTCACGTCGTCGCCGGTCCAGCCATTATTCATCTCGCCGTAACTGCCGAATTTGGAATTCATTAAGTCATGCGGCGATTCGATGCCGATGAGTTCGAAACGGTAGGGGAGCAGGCGTACGTTCACTGTGCCGGTCACGTAGTGCTGGGTATCGTCGAGGAAACGCTCGATATTGCGCATCGTGGGGTCGAGGAATTGTCCTTCGTGGAG
>JBPOHH010000721.1:0-1631 GCA_052035765.1 Bacteroidota bacterium | reverse complement strand
GATTCGCCTCCGGGATTGCGCGCGGGCAGTGGTAGAAAAACATGGCGGGGAGATCCCATCAACGAAAGCAGAACTCCTTGATTTAATTGGTATTGGGAATAATACGGCGTCTGCTCTGATGGCATTTTGTTTTAAAAAAGACGTTGCCGTGGTCGATGTAAATATCCGAAGAGTGTATTCGAGAATTGCCGAAAAAATGGACACTACGGCTTCATTATTGCCGGTCAAAACGGTGGATGTGCTTGCCGAAAAGCTTTATCCGCGCGGTCAATCCTCCGCCTGGCATCAGGCATTAATGGATATCGGAGCCGGATACTGCACCGCCCGCAAACCGAATTGCAAGGAATGTCCACTGAAAAGTACCTGTGCATCCGCCGGAACAATGACCGAGCAATCGCCCGTAAAGCGTGTGGAACCATCCCGTTATGGCGTACCACGCAGGATATGGCGCGGCAAAATTGTAGAGCAACTGCGGAGAGAACATATCGGTATGTCTATTGACGATATCGCAGCTCACCTTTTCGGATTTGCTGCAACGAATGAGGACAAACTATGGCTTGCTGAACTCACCAAGCAACTCGAAAAAGATGGTATCTGCATGCAAAATAATGGTTTAGTACTTCTGAATGAGGGCTGAATCTGTCCGCGCTACGCAGTCTAATCATGCTGGGCGTGTTCATTTTCCGTGAAATTGTGGTAATTTTGTGGAAAATTTTATGATATTTCGACTTTTTGAGGTATAAAATGGAACGTATAATGTTCAAATCGAAAATCCATCGCGCGCGTATCACGCAGGCAGAGCTCAATTATGAGGGCAGCTTGACGATCGACGAAGACCTGATGGAAGCAGCAGATTTACTCGCCTACGAAAAAGTATCCGTCGTAAATATCAATAATGGCGAACGCTTAGAAACATACGTCATCACCGGCGAACGTGGCAGTCGCACAATATGCCTCAATGGCGCTGCCGCTCGTCGCGGCGCAGTAGGAGATAAAATAATCATCATCAGTTATGCCAACATGAGTGATGAAGAAGCCCAAAAACACAAGCCCACGGTCGTGCTCGTAGATGAAAACAACAACATCATAGAAAAACGCTTTTCCGTGGACGCCAATACAATTTTCGCAGTCGAATAATACCAACAAACTATGAATTATACCAAGCACATAGCCGATATTGCCTGCGTAATCCTTGCCGCCGGAAAAGGCAAACGGATGAATAATCCAGATTTGCCGAAAGTGATGGCTGAAATTGCCGGTAAACCGTTGATAGGTCACGTTCTTGCACAAGTCACACCCCTCAAGCCCAAGCGCATAATCGTTATCGTCGGTCATCAAAAAGATATCGTTCTCACGTATCTCGATGCGACCTTTCCATGGGTCGAGACTGCCGAGCAATCCGAGCTGCTCGGTACAGGTCATGCCGTGATGCAGGCGGAGCCGTTTTTGGATGATTTTTATGGCGATGTGCTGATCGTCACCGGAGATACACCGCTCCTGCGTCTTGATACACTCGGACAATTTATCGAAGAACATCAGCGCTTTCGGGGATTTCTCTCCGGTAGTGTCCTTTCGGTAACTATCGAAAATCCAACAGGGTATGGGCGCATATTCAGAAATGACAAAGGTGA
>JBPOHH010000011.1:0-2234 GCA_052035765.1 Bacteroidota bacterium | reverse complement strand
AGAATCTGACGCAGGCAACAGCATCATCCTTTAGTGCCGAACTTGCCGTGGAACCGACAGTATTAATCCCAGCGACAGGCTCCTCGACGATAGATAATCTCAATCGCCGAATAATTACCATCAACGGAACGCGGAAAGATGGGAATGACACACTTGCGATAGTCGAACTCAAAGCCGGTCTCGGGTCAATGGAAATATCACCTATCATTCTAAAATCATTGACATTTACGAGCGGCAAGGCTCAGGTGACGACGGTGGATGGAGAATTCAAACTAACGGGAATTTGTACCGACGGTGGTGTGCGATTGTTCAAGTCTGGCAGTACACTATTGACGGTCACGACCGAACCTAACCCTGCGAGCGATGTCCTGAAGATAATGGTGACAGCAGCAGAAGTAGGGGACCATAAGGTATATATTACGAATACGTTGGGCGCAAAGCAGTCTGAGATATATACCGGTGGAATCATTGGGACGCAGTTGCTATCGAGTTCGGTAGATACAATCCCTGCAGGTGTGTATTTCTTATGCGTGCAATCGCCGACGGAGTTGGTAGTGCGTCGGATTGTGATTGCGAAATAGAGGTGGCTTGGACGGCAATGGGTGACCGCAAACGGTGGCTTGGAATAGAATGAACGGTATCATAACTATAACTTTAAAAAGGAATTAAATTACATGTTTTCAAAAATACTGATAGCTAATCGTGGTGAAATTGCGCTGAGGATTATTCGTACGTGCAAGAAAATGGGTATTAAAACTGTGGCGATTTATTCGGAGGCGGATGTGTCGGCGCTGCATGTGTCGGAGGCCGATGAAGCAGTGGCAATTGGCGGAGTTACTCCGCGTGAGAGCTATTTGATGATGGAAAAAGTGCTCGAAGCAGCCCGCGAAACAGGTGCCGAAGCGATTCATCCAGGGTATGGATTTTTATCGGAAAATGCACTTTTTGCGCAAGCAGTCGCTGATGCCGGCATGGTATTTATTGGTCCGAGCCCCAAAGCAATTCAAGCATTAGGAGATAAGACCGCCGCACGCGAGATTGCGATTACGTCGAATGTTCCTATATCGCCCGGTTCAGATGGAGCAATTTCCGATGAAGCGGAAGTCATTCGAATTGCCGGAGAAATTGGCTATCCTGTTCTCCTGAAAGCAGCCGCCGGAGGTGGTGGCAAAGGTATGCGCTTAGTGGAAAAGTCCGAGGATTTGCTTGCGGGATTACGGTCGGCACAAGGCGAAGCGCTCACCTCTTTTGGCGATGACCGGGTGTTTATTGAGAAGTATATCGTGCAACCTCGGCATATTGAAATTCAGATTTTGGCGGATAATTATGGGAAAATACTCTACTTTCCCGAACGGGAATGTTCAATACAGCGTCGCCATCAAAAGGTAGTTGAGGAGTCACCTTCGACGGCAGTCACACCGGAAATCCATGCGGCGATGGGCGCTGCGGCGGCGCGACTGGTGGCATCGTGTGGCTATACCAATGCCGGAACGCTAGAATTTTTGCTCGATGCGTCGGGTAAGTTTTATTTTATGGAAGTCAATACACGGCTTCAGGTTGAGCATCCAATTACGGAGATGGTTTCTGGTGTGGATCTCGTCGAACAGCAGCTCAGAATTGCTGCCGGATTGCCGCTTGACATTAATCAGAGTGATTTGTCGCCGAAGGGGCATGCAATTGAATGCAGAATTTGTGCTGAAGATGTGTATTCTGAATTTTTGCCCGAGACAGGTGTCGTGGACTATGTGCGTATGCCGGAAGGCGAGGGGATTCGGAATGATTCGGCGCTGTTTGCCGGGTATGAAGTGACGGTAAATTATGACTCTATGGTCGCAAAACTCATCTGTCACGCCGCAACCCGCGATGAGGCAATTGCTCTTACTATTAAGGCGTTAGATGATTATCGGCTGAGCGGCTTACGTACGACGATTCCATTCTGTAAGTTCGTGCTTGAGTCTCCTGCGTTTGTCAGCGGCGCATATTCGACTAGCTTTGTAGCAGAGTATTGGAAAGAGGAAATTCCGAAGGAACTCTATAATTCATTGGCAATTGCAGCGACCCTTGCAAAAACACGAATCGAAAATCGCCGCAAACCGGTGCAGATGTAGAGTAAATTATCAGACTTCAATGAAATTCTTGTATTCACCGATGCGTTTGCCGGTAAGGTGCTCGAATGCGTCGAGGATTTTGTGGCGTAATGGCTTGGGAATTTTACGGTTATAGTCGAAATGCCG
>JBPOHH010000828.1:0-3869 GCA_052035765.1 Bacteroidota bacterium | reverse complement strand
GTCCATTAGAATAATGCAGTGAAATTTGGTCGATAAGTACGTGATCGAAAATAATAAGTACCAGCAACAACGCATGAAGAACCGTAAAACCGAATACAGTCAGAGCCACGTTGTCGATAAATGTGATTGTTTTCATTGTGAATTGTTGGTTGTTGAATGTTCGGGTGAATCTCTGGAAATCAGAACTCCGATATTACAAATTGTTCTATCACGCCTTCTCACACGTAATCATATAATACCCAAAAACACTAAGATGTAAGCCCGAAAGTAAGGCATAAAATGAACCTTTCAGATTGTTGACACTCTGCGGTTTTATGGGTTCGTTTTTGAGCTTTTTCTTGATCATAAATCCGGAAATCGCAAACGGAACATGGACGACCGACGGCGCGACTTTATAGGAAATATTCTCAATTCTAATGTTGGTAAACCCAATTTTCCGAAGCATTTGCTCGAAATTTTTTATGTCGGCTAATCCGGCCAAACTCCAACCCTGACAGAGCTTAGAATAGCAATACTTGCCACTTAATATCAGCTTTTCCTCCGGCTGCTTTAAAAATGCGTCTGCGATGACGAGCCGTGATCGTGGCTTCAAAATTCGGTGTGCTTCATGGAGAGTCTGATAGCTGTGACCGGAGTGACAAAAGCTTTCCAAAGCAACAGCGCCATCAAAAAAATCAGAGGCAAAGGACGTGTTGTTGTAATTTTCAATGATGATTTTACCATTCAATCCTGCCAACAGCTTATTCCCTTCTGCCTCCTGAAACGTAGAGAGTGTGAGGCCGATACTCGATAAATTAGGGTGCTTTTGCAGGCCGTATTTCATGGTGGCTCCCATGCCGCAGCCCAAGTCCGCCACGACACTTGGATAATCTTTAAGTCCTAATCTTTTATACACTTGGCGATTCATTTCATTGAGCATCGTATCGCGTTTGAAAGGATTGGTTCGAAGCGGCAGATAATACCCGAAGTGCATATTATAATCCTTGCTCCAGAAATGATAATCTTCGGTAGCTTCGTTGTAAAACTCGACGACGCCGGGTTGAGTGGGTGGAGGTGTGTTGGTAGGCATAATTGGGTATCAGTTAATTATTATTTCTGAGAATGTATTTGAAAAGCATAATCTTGACAATTGTTTGGGCAATCGTTATGATACCCTTCGATTCACGTAAACGATATGAATAGTCATCATGGTCTGTACTTTTTAATCTCATCAATAAACCAAGCATAAATATCCGTGAATTTCTTGAATTCATTGTTATTTACAAGTAAATGTAACGGAATATTCGGGCGAGCAGATACTTTGTCGGGAGGGATGTTAACCCCTTTTATTTGATTGAGCTTGTGTAATAATTCCATGCGCTTGTCTTCGCGGTCAAATGGTGGCTTGTATTTATGCCACTGAAAGTATATTTCAACTGAACCTGTCGTCCATACGGCAAATAGATAGTGCTCAATACCAGCATGAGATATGCTCGGAATCATCGAACCCGTTCGTTTACCGGAGCCGTACCAAATTTTTGTACCATTTTGTGTGAGCCACATCATTAATTTTCGTACAACTTCTGCTTCTTCGGAGCCTCGACGTTCTGTCAAATCTAGAAAAAAAGATTCTTCAGTCCAATTGACGGTTGTGCCTTTATTGACACCTTTTGTAGTATCTGCTGATGCTGTTTGCCCGATTACCCTTGGCACGAGAGTCTTGATATTGTCCTTCCCGACGAACTGTTTAATCTCCAGTCCTAAAATTTCAGCCGGGGTCATTTGTTCATTCAGAAATTCAATGATTCGCTGAAGTTCTTTGGGAATACTGTCGGCTATGATCAACATTCTGATCTTTCCGGCTTTTAAGTTTGTCTTTGTCAATTCCCAAAAGTTTTCGGTATCATTCTCACCTTGTAGAAAATCTTGTAACGTTAGTATTGGATCAGCATTTACAGATTTACATTGTTCAGTAAAACGATGGCTAATTTCTTCGATTGTCCAATACGTAACTGCATTGGCGGCATAGTCAAGAATTTGACCGATGACTTCCCTGCGAATTCGTGTATCGGTGCTGCGTTTTACTTCGACGAGCGTCGGTATGCCGTCTTGATCAATGAATAAATGGTCTAAACTCCAGCGCCCGCTCGCGTCTTTTTCGTCGGGCACTCTGAACTCACGGGAAATAAGCAGCCAACGCCTGGGGCGTAGTTTGTTGATCTGTGAACCTGAAATAAGATTCGGATAATCAGCTAAAAGCTGTTGGAGCAAGTCTTCGGAAATATAACTTGCTTCATTTAATTCGGTTAGTTTACCGTTGTTGTCTAAATGGAATATAGTTTCGTTCATCGGGGTAAGTAAAAATTAAGGGGGTAGAAAAGATAGCGTATCACCAATAATATCAATCTTACCATGAATTATTGCCTCCACCTAAACCGCAAAATACACCGATAATGTAAGCTATCCAAATCATTGTGATGAATCGGAGTTCGTGCAGAATAATAGTGTTCTTTGGACAGCTTGAGGCGCACCTGCGCCGCCATTTACCCCACTCAACACCGTAACCCAAAAAATCTTTGTAATTTTGCCGGAATTTTGGTGGATGGTCCATTACTTTTTTGATAGTTATGCACTCATTTTCGCTGACGGGAAATATCGTGGATGTGCTGAATCGTCAGATTTTTCCGGCGACTGTCACCGTCACGGATGGTGTAATTTCTGCCATTACTCCCGAAGAGAAATCTTGCGAAACCTATATATTACCAGGGTTTATCGATGCGCATGTGCATGTTGAGAGCGCAATGCTCGTGCCGAGTGAATTCGCTAGGCTCGCTGTCGTGCATGGCACCGTTGCTACGGTCTCCGACCCGCATGAGATTGCCAATGTGCTCGGCGTGCGTGGCGTGGAATATATGCTCGCAAATGCTGCGAACGTGCCGCTGAAGTTCAATTTCGGCGCGCCAAGTTGTGTGCCGGCGACACGGTTCGAAACGGCAGGTGCTGAGGTAACAGCGAGCGATATCAAACAGTTGTTTACCCGTCCCGAAGTGCGCTATTTAAGTGAAATGATGAATTTTCCGGGTGTACTTTTTAATGACCCCGAGGTTATGGAGAAGATACGCATCGCCAAAGAATGCGGACGCCCGATCGACGGACACGCGCCGGGGCTGCGCGGCAAAGACGCCGAACGCTATGCAAAAACAGGAATTACAACCGATCATGAGTGCTTTACGCTCGACGAAGCGACCGAGAAAATCGGCTATGGCATGAAAATTCTCATACGGGAAGGTTCGGCGGCGAAAAATTATGATGCCCTGCATCCTCTCCTCGGCACGAATGCTGATGTGTGCATGTTTTGCAGCGATGATAAGCATCCCGATGCACTCGTGCAGGGACACATTAATGAACTGGTAGTACGTTCGGTTGCAATGGGTTATGATGTATTTGACGTACTCCGCGTGGCGTCTGTTAATCCTGTTTTGCATTACAACTTAGACGTTGGACTCCTCCGCGTCGGCGACCCGGCAGACTTCATTGTAGCCGAAGACCTGCAAAATTTCCGTGTACTTCAAACGTTTATCGGCGGCGCTTTGGTCGCGGACGGCGGAAAAACGCTTGTCGAACGCGTGGAAGTCGATACAATTAATAACTTTACAGCGGTCGAGAAACGAATCGAAGATTTCCAAATGCCGGCAGATAATGGTGCGATGATACGCGTCATCGAAGCTCTCGATGGTCAGCTGATTACAGGAGAAGTAATTTGCACGGCAAAAGTGGAAGATCATAATGCCGTCAGCGACACCGAACGTGATATTTTGAAAATCTGTGTCGTCAATCGATACGCGGATGCGCCTGTCGCTGTTGGATTTATCAAGAATTTTGGCCTCAAA
>JBPOHH010000896.1:0-7278 GCA_052035765.1 Bacteroidota bacterium | reverse complement strand
TAAAATAGCCCTCCGCGTTGGATCTGCTATGGCTTGGAATATGTCTTGTTTCATCGTTCAATTTCAATTGTGCAACTTTTCGGTTGCAAATATACGCGCAACTTTTCGGTTGCGCAAATTAAATTTTAAATATTTTTTATGTTGACAAGATATTCTGTGGTAAAAACGGAGACGTATCGCTGCTTCATGCGGGGCTTGTGTGGAGGTTTGAGCGAGGCGATGCGTGGGTGTCCGGCTTTCGTGGAGAAGCATTCGGGGGGTATGGCAATGAGAGCGTATGATTCAGAAACGCGGTATATTTACTAATTTTGTTGGATAGCTCCATTTCTGCCTTGGCTGTTGATATGTCCTACAGATTATCGAGAGCTCCTTTAGGCTATTCCGGGACAGCAGGATAGAACCGGATATTTTCTGATTCTAAGCAATATATCGTACTTGTTTATTCACAGTATTACCGTTAGGAACAATTCCCATGAAAAATTCTACCCTTTCCGCGCGGAACTCTCTTGTTCTTCTTGCGCTTTTCGCATCGGTCATTGCGCTGCTCTCGCTGCCACTCCATTCTCAGCCCCGTTACTCTTGGAAACGAATGGGTGGCATTGGCAATAAACACCTATCTGCAATGGCTGCCGATAGGTATGGCGCTATCTATGCCGGCTCGCTCTCCCTCAAAAAATCCGTTGACGAAGGCGAACATTGGGTGACGATTGATGATGAAAGCAGTCCGTATCGCTACCGGGATCTCAGCATCATCGATAGCATTCTGTTTGCCGATCTGAATCATGCCGACTGCGATGTTATATTTGGTACTACTCAATGGTCAACTAATTTGGGGAATTCCTGGGCAAATGATTCACTTACGTATGCCAAAGGCGCGGTATATTACGATCAGGCAATTGTTGTCAATGGGGTGATTTATAAGAGAAGTGATCGCAGTCTGGTAGCAAGCAGTGATGGCGGCAAGAGTTGGAAAACCCTCGACAGCGTAGCCGGGGATTATATCCGATATATCAGCAAAGATGCCCGCGGAAATATCATCTACCAATATGATTATCAGCCGGAAAAATTAAAAAAATATACCGTTGCGACGGGGCAGATACATGATCTGTATTTCGATCAATTCAAGAGTAGAGGGTATGGTTTACGGAGTTTTGTAACCGATAGTGCGAACAATTACTACGTTGGATTTTACAGCTCTCCCACTGATTATATCCTGATGTCCAAAGACGAGGGCAAGTCGTGGTCTCCGATAGGATTAGGATTCCCTGTTTCAGATATGATTACCCCGCCGGATGGAAGTGTATTTGTCGCAACAGAAAAAAACGGCACCTACTATACGCTCGATCATGGCGCCACGTGGACGAAAACCCCGGAGCATGAGTCGTATTATGATACGTTCCTCCTCAGCTCTGCCGGCTCGCTGTTCGTCTATGGTGCATCATTGTATAAGTTTGAGAATAATAAGTGGATAGAGAAAAATGCAGACTTCGATGACCAAAGTATTTTTAAAATTGAGGAATATAATGGTCAGGTATATTGTTCGGGAAGTGGCTATGAAAGCTCAGGTAATGGACTCTACATTTTGAATAAAACAACCGATAGCTGGGAGTCGTATTTTATCGATACCCTCGATGAGAATAACGAGATAGTAAATTTTGTGTTTGCCTCCGACACCATTGTCGCAGTGAACGGAACAAATACTCTCTCCCTATCACCGATTAATTCCCCAAAATGGACTGCCTCCACGCCTAAAAAAATGTATAATGCCTTTTGTTATAACCCATTCCGGTATATGCTCGACGCGCATGAGCGGAGTGTGTGGTTCGCCAATCGCTCTTCGAGCTCCGTATATTCTTCGCACGATGCAGGCGACACCTGGACACAGCATACACCACAATCCGACTCTACGCGAATCGAGGAAATGCTGGTTGACAGCAACGGCACTGTTTTTTTGGAAACATATAATCGATCATACACTTCAGACTCAATCATTTATTCGACAGATTCTGCGCGGACATGGCGCGTGATGACTCCACTTCCCGAGCGGCACGGGAGGCGATTTCTCACTCTTGACATTAATAACAACGTACTGCTTATTGATTCGAATACCTTTTACCGTGCTAATCGCGCAAGTGGTATATGGGATAAGGTATTTACCTCGCCGATTGGGTATAATCCTTCGGTCGTTTTTATCGATTCGGTGCGGTATTGTACGATAGCATATACCAATTATGGTCCGGCAACCGATAAGGTAATTATTGTCGATCTTCTTCATACCACCATTGATACCATCGGCATTAGCTATCCGTACATTGACATCAACAGAATATTCAGAACTCATGACGGCAAGGTCTATGCCGCCACCGACAGAGGAGTATTCAAGCTCGAAGAGCGACCGGTCACCGTGCGTGAGGGTGAGATTTCTGCGCCCTTACGTTCGCTGTACCCCAATCCCGCCGGGGATGCAGTGACCCTGCCGGCAGATACACCGCCGCACGGGGCAATAACCATTAGCACGATTCTCGGTGTGCCGGTAGTCGAGATGCAGTATCAATCAACCGTGAATGTGAGCGCATTAGCGCCGGGTGTGTATTATCTCCGCACGGGTGATAGAGTCTATCCCTTTGTGAAATACTGAGATTCGATGGTTTTGCAGGAGCTTTGGCACATATTGCAGCTCACAGGATTGTGGTCGTAGGAGCGAATCACATTCGCCCACGTCGCGCCGGGGAAACTTCTCAGGCGAATACAATTCACCCAAACGATGGGATAAACCACAGCATTGCCGGAGAAGTAAAGCAGCAAGGCGCCAAATATTCTTTGGTTATCATTTCTAATTCACGTAACTTGCGTATAAACATACTTTTACAGAAAGCCATAACACGTCACGCCATCAATTCATTATCCACATACCTACAGGAGCACTTGCATGACTATTTCTACGACTTCTCGCCTTTGCCGGACTGCCGCACCGGTGACAATTTCTACCCGGCATGGTTTACAATCCGCAACTTCTATCCATTGGAGGAAGTTACTGCAAGCTCTCGCCCTCTCCATCATGCTTGTCGCATTGTGTGGTGCGCCATTATCTGCCATGCAAACTGACTTTACGCTCAAGACCGACAGCGATACGATTACCATCATCAAAGGGAAGCCATGTTCATTCAACATTAGCATGACCGTGCCGACAGATTTTGACGGATGGATTACCCTGCGCTCGGCGTCGGCCTTGAGTGAATATCTTTCCGATACGGTGGTCCATTCTCCCTATACCGGTGTGAAACTTACCATCTATGGTACGCTGCAAATGGCACCCGGGGTATATGATATTACCCTCTCCGGCGAGTATTTTCCGCACTCGGGCGATAATTCTGCCACCACTCACTGCTATGTACGCATCCTGCCCCTGCCGTATAATCCCGACCAATGGCGTATATTTCAAACCGGATTTTTGCCGACATTTGTCCTGCAGGACAGTGAGAAGAATTATTGGTTTAATTATGCCTCGGTTGATACACCCGGCAGCACAATCTACAAGCAGGGTGCAAGTAATCTCATCGAAAAAATAAAAGAACCGAGAGACAACTTCCACTTCTATGCAGGGAGAATGACCAATCCTCCCGTTATCGATAATGCTCATAAAGTACTGTGGAGCACGACTCGATATTTAAATTCTGTACTCGGCGGAGTGAGTCGCAGCTCATTTGATGGGAAAAATAAAACGGAATTTACCTACAAGAACTCTCCCCTCCCCGATAGCAGTGCCACCGCAGTCGCCATCGACGCGAAAGGAGGCGCATGGATCGGCACCAACAAAGGCGTCGCGTATCTTCTTAATAATGAATGGACTATATTCACGCTCAAGAATACTGATTCGGTGCTTGGGAAAGAACCTATTACAAGTATCACCGTCTCAGAACAGAATGTATGGATCGGCACGACCAATGGGCTGGTGAAATTCGACGGCACTGCATGGACACGCTTCACGCCGCAGAATTCAGGAATGCCGGCGCCTTATGTCTGGAATCTGGCAGCCGAGCAAGGCGGCGGCCTGTGGATGGGACTTAGTACCTGGCAGCATAATCCATATTATCCGACCTACGGGCGCCCGACAACGATGATTGGAGTGGCGAAATTTGACGGGAAAAACTGGACATTGTACAACCACCAAAACACTCCTCTCGGCAAGGATAATTACGTCAATTCAATTTCAATCGATTCCAAGGGTACTAAATGGTTCTCCACGGCATCGGCCTCGTTAAGTGATTCACCCACAAATTTTGTTCGCGGTGCCGGCATCGTAAAATTTGATAATACGACCTGGACTGCCTTCACAACCGCCAATTCTCCACTCATTACCGATAATGTCAACTGGGTCGGACTCGACAATGATGATAATGTATGGTTCACCTCCTACTTCACGTTAGGAAGAGACATGTTTTGGGGCGTGTATAATGAACAAGCTCTCCCGCCATTTCTCTTCTCTCCCGTCGGTGTCGAAGAGCTGCCGAACACTCCGGCCGACGGTATTACCATCTCACCGAATCCGATAAACTCACGTTTCACAATCACCGGTGCGGAGAATATCACTGCTATTCACCTGCTAAACAGCATGGGAATGGAAGTGGCGGAGAGCCGTAGATACGTCACAGCAAGCGGCACCTTCGAGATGGATGTGTCGGACGTAGCGGCGGGTGTCTATGGTGTGGTGATAAGCACTCCTACGGGAATCATTACGAAAATGATTGTTGTAAGCCGTTAATTAATAAAACCGTAAGCCCTGACCGGTTTTTGATAACCGGTCAGGGCTTTTACGTTGTAACCGTCTATACCGCCCGGGGAGTATCCGCACCCAAATTGCAGGTGTCCGATTCTCTTTGTACCGCGCTACAACCCCTTTACTGCCGATTGTCACTCTTATCGGCGATAACTCTCGGCATTCTCAGCGCCTTCTTTGCGCTATCATCACATTGCCCGACACCCGGTCAAGCGCAGCCCACTTACCGGCACGCAGGATACCGATACCCTGAATATACTATCAAAGCTCCGCGCTTTTTTCTGTGTCAGCTTTGGGGTCTTCGACGTATTCAAGAATATCAGCGGGCTGACAGTTCAGCGCTTTGCAGATGGCTTCTAACGTGCTGAACCGTATAGCTTTAGCTTTTCCTGTTTTTAAAATCGACAGGTTAGAAAGTGTTAGCTCCACTTTTTCTGACAGCTCATTCAGCGACATTTTTCGCTTTGCCATCATGACATCTAGATTTACAATGATTGGCATAGTTATACTGTTAAATCAATTTCGTTTTGAATTGCAACTCCCTTTTTGAAAATCGTCGCAATGACATAGACGACAGCCGCCATTAAAACAAACGCTTCACTATCAACCCAAAACTGATGCAGTTGGTCAATTTCATACCCGTGATGCTGCAGGTTATTTGCTGTTTGCCGAGCTACATAACTCAATAGTCCAATCGATAGCGTGAAGTAACTGATGAGTGTAATCTGTTTCGAAACAAACGCGCTGAACGGTTTTGATAAATCCATTGTATGCATCAGCCGGATAACGATGTAAAACAACCAAGCTTTACAAATAGAAATGCATAAAATAAAACCATAAAGCCCGAAATACGCCCATTTGCTTTGATTGTACATTGCGCTTAGATCTAACTTTTGATATAAATTCTGCACAAATTCGGGATTGTAGAGACTACAACAGAAATTTACGACCAATCCTCCTGCCTCAATAGAGAGACCGACAAAGATGAGCCAGGCAATACTATACAAGCCCCAGAAGACGACGTTGTTTGTTTTTGACATAATTCACTACCGTATAATTGATAGACATTAAAATTATATCGCAAAATAACATTTATTTATTGAATAACAATAAATAAATAAAAAAAACATTTCACCACTAATGTTCTCCTCGATACCGTGGCGCACCGCAGAATAAGTATGCAATGGTAGGAGCGATAGAGCCGCAGGGCGAGGTGAGTTCGGGCGAGGTGTAATGAATAGCCGCAAACGTGCCATTATGCTGTGATGGAAGATTACATTTACACTGCATCTCTCTCCTACATCCCAGCGGGATGAAACGTTTGTAGCAATGTGTAATTCCAATGACTTCCACGACCCCATTAGGGGTCGAAGATGCGCCCTGTCTGGAAATTATTTGCTACAAACATGCCATCACACTGTGATGGCAATTCCCACTCCATCACCATTTCACAATTTTCCTCACTCTCCCGCCATTGATTCTCAGGAGATAGATTCCCGGTGAGAATGCTTCCATATCGATGGTTGCTTCATGCGTATCATATTCATTTACAAAGACTTGTTCGCCGGTGAGGGTTGTGAGGGTAATGCTTGTGCATCGCATCGTCGGCGATGAAATCCGGAGAAGTGAACGCACCGGATTCGGCGCAAGTATCACGTCCGACTCTTCCACTCGCTCATCGACCGAGGTCACTTCTTTGGGTGTGGGCATTGTGTCCAGTTGCAATTTCCAGCCGAGATTCGTGCAGCAACCCGAATAGGCGCCGCGGTAGATCCATTGAAAAGCGTCGTGATTGAAATCTTCGCGGGAAGACGAAACTCGAAATGCAGTGTCCGGCGTTGGCGTTCCTGTGAGACGACCGTTTTGCGGGTAGAGATTAAGCGTGCTGATATCTTCCGTAGCACCAAGGAAATACGCGCTTGCGTCGGTGTATTTCCCCATCACATTATCAAGCGTATCCGGGAAGTTAGAAATTGGCGCAGCGGGTGCAAATACTGCATTGCCATAACAGTATTGCCGGTAATTCGCATTCCGGTTGTAGAGCCGCAAGCCGCCTGTCGCAGATGCCGTCCATATCGTATTATGATACACCTTCACATCCTGCGGGCTCACTCCATTCTGCGGGGTGATATACACCGTGCGGAAACCGTAGGGATTATAATGGTTCACAAAAATATTAGTATAGAGTGTGATATTTCCCGTTCCCTGGAACAATGCTTCAGCAGGATTATTATAAAAGAAATTACCGTAGATTTCATAATAATCATTCATGCCCGGTCCGCTCGTCGGAAAGCCGCCAACGAGGAGATTCGGCCGCGCGCTGCCGCCGGTAGAAGAGAGCGAGTCTTTCATAAAAACATTATGCCGGATGATGGTCTTGGCGTCAACCGACGTCTCGGGGAGGAGTTCGCGCTGACCATTGATTTGATGTTTAATTTCACAATTATATCCCACCGTACTGCCGATGTAATTATACTCAATCACGCCATTGACAAATGGTT
>JBPOHH010000741.1:0-2038 GCA_052035765.1 Bacteroidota bacterium | reverse complement strand
AACGCTGATGCCTTTGGGGCAGGCGGCTTCGCAGTCGTAGGTATTCGAACACGAACCGAATCCTTCGGTGTCCATTTGATCGACCATTGCGATTACGCGGCGGTAGCGCTCGGGTTGACCTTGCGGTAAGTAGCTCAAATGCGAGACCTTAGCCGATACAAACAAGCTCGCCGAACCGTTTTTACAAGCTGCGACACAGGCGCCGCAGCCGATACAGGCAGCATTATCCATCGCAAGATCTGCATCGAGTTTAGAGATTGGAATTGCATTACCATCCGGCGCATTACCCGTAGAAGCGGAGATAAAGCCACCTTTTTGGATAATTCTATCGAATGAACTGCGATCGACGACGAGATCTTTAATCACCGGAAACGCATTTGCGCGCCATGGTTCGATGGTAATTTCTTCTCCGTCATGGAATTTCCGCATGTGGAGTTGGCAGGTTGTCGTTGCTTTCTCAGGTCCGTGCGGAACGCCATTGATCATCAAGCTGCATGCGCCGCAGATACCTTCGCGACAGTCATGGTCGAAGGCAACGGGTTCTTCGCCCTTCACGATTAATTTTTCATTGAGCACATCGAGCATTTCAAGAAAGGACATATCGGGGCTCACATCATCGAGCATATAATCGACAACTTTGCCTTCTGTTCCCGCATTTTGCTGGCGCCAAATTTTAAGATTCAGTTTCATTATTTATAACTCCTTGTAGCTAAATGAACATTGTCAAAGGTCAATTCTTCTTTATGGCGGATTGGCTTCTTGCCGTAGCCATTGTATTCCCACACCGCAGCGTGGCAGAATTTATCGTCATTGCGGAGCGCTTCGCCGTCTTCGGTCTGATATTCTGAACGGAAATGACCACCGCACGACTCTTCACGTTCTAACGCGTCATAACACATAAGTTCAGCAAATTAAAGGAAATCAGCTACTCTTCCTGCATGCTCAAGCGATTGATTGAGTTCCTCACCGCTACCGGTGACGCGTACATTTTTCCAGAATTCTTCACGTAATTCAGGAATACGTTGGAGAGCTTCTTTCAAGCTTTGTTCGGTCCGTGCCATACCGCATTTATCCCACATGAGCAGGCCGAGTTCGCGGTGGAAGGAATTCGTCGAGCGCTTACCATTAATCGAGAGGAAGCGTTTGGTTTGGTTGGTGACTTCTTGTTCAACCCGTTTAAATTCAGGATGATCGGTGGTCACTTTGTCAATTTTATTACTTGCTAAATAATGTCCGAGTGTGTAAGGAATCACGAAATATCCATCAGCAAGACCTTGCATAAGTGCGCTCGCACCAAGGCGATTAGCACCGTGATCGGAGAAATTCGCTTCACCCAACACATGGAGACCCGGAATTGTACTCATAAGGTTATAATCGACCCACAAGCCACCCATTGTATAGTGGGGAGCAGGGTAAATTCTCATTGGCGTTTTGTACGGATTTTCACCGGTAATTCGCTCGTACATTTCAAAGAGATTGCCATAGCGTTCGGCGATGGTTTCTTCGCTGAGACGTTTAATCGAATCCGCAAAGTCAAGATACACACCGCGTCCACCCGGACCTACACCACGATCATCATCGCACGCTTCTTTAGCTGCGCGACTTGCGATATCACGAGGCGAGAGATTACCAAAACTCGGATATTTGCGTTCGAGGTAATAATCGCGTTCGCTCTCAGGAATATCCTGCGCTGCACGTTTATCGCCCTTGCTTTTCGGCACCCAGATACGTCCGTCATTTCGAAGTGACTCGGACATAAGGGTTAATTTCGATTGATGATCACCGCTGACAGGAATACACGTCGGGTGAATCTGCGTATAACAAGGATTAGCAAGTCCGGCGCCTTTTTTGTGCGCTCGGTAAATCGACGTTACATTACACGCCTTGGCATTCGTCGAAAGATAGAATACATTGGCATATCCACCGGTTGCAAGGATGACGGCATCGGCAGCAAAGGACTCAATCTTACCGGTGACTAAATCACGGGTTACAATCCCGCGAGCTTGTCCATCAACGACCACTAAATCAAGCATTTCCT
>JBPOHH010000074.1:0-5360 GCA_052035765.1 Bacteroidota bacterium | reverse complement strand
ATTTGGCATATGGAGTCTTCAATGGGAGGAAATCATAGAAGGGATTTTTATCACGATCCTGAATTCTATCGATTAATTAAAGTGAAGTATATACACAACGCAACGGAAAAAACCATAGTAGATATATCAGATTTTCCGTATAGATGCTATACATGTTATACACAGTCGATACCTAAATTGCCATGAAAAAGTGATCTATATCTGAATTTCCTGCTCATTCAGTTGGAAATAACGGCGAGGTGGGGAAAACAACATCCCTGACTGGAAATTACATGGTAACGCAATTGATGAAAACCGCCAATTCATAATTCTACATGAAAACAAAAGCATCAGTTTGGCAAATTATTAACTATTGCATGGCTGTTTCTGTAATTGTATTCAATATAGTGTATTTACTACCTGAAACCCTCAACTGCCTCGAACCTGCTTCCGGAATTAAACAGGGTTTACAAGGGTTTGCTCTTGAGATAAACTACATTTTACATGTTTTTCTCGTGTATAGCTGTATTTCACTTGTGAGAACTGCAGATGTAGAGTATAAGCATTATGTATTGAAGGGTATTATGGCGATATTCTGCATTTCTTTTTGCTTCGCGGTGGGTATTCTTGGTTTTGGTGTGTTGATTCCTGCATTTATTTACTTAAACATCTATTTAACACTTTCATACCAAATTAAAACAGCTAGTTCATCAAAGCATTTACGATTTATCTATGTCAATTTATCCGGCTGTTTACTCTATTTTGCCTTTTATGTATTGACGAAAAAGTAGAATTTTTGAATAAATGATGGTGAATAAAAGATACCATGGATATAGCATTTGAGCTACTTATACCATCAGATGAAATTACATCTGAACTTCATTTTAAGCAATCAAACTTCGAATGGGATGGAGTAGCGTATCCTCAAGGTATTGAACAGGCGACGTATCAATATTTTAAGCTGGAAAAATCTACCATCCCGGATTATATTCTACGGCTTGTGCCGGCAACTTTTCAACAAGCTCGCTTGGTTTGTGTACGGGTAACTGATGGGGTAGATGTATTGTATGAAAAATTACAAACAAACGGAGAAGAAACTACGGAAACATCGCTCTTAAACATGCTGAACGATGTGCTAGGAAAAACATCTAAATGGATAGTTGTCTTTGAGCCGGGATGCAATCAGATCGATGAAGTACTCAATGCGGATATTCAGGTAGTAAATGACAAAATATGTGCATCACTCCTTCAGGAAAGAAAAGGTTATGTGTTTTGGAAGTGTGATTTGTATAGGTGAATTGAAGGTTCGAAGCAAATAGCAGAACGCATAAACATTCGACCCCGACCGGGGTCGAAGAATGGTTTAGGGGAATCATATTCTACAAACGCTCAAACACTCTGTGATTGAAGACAGTTTATCAGGAATCACATGCTACAAACGTGCAATCACTCTGTGATTGAAGAAATGAAGTCAGAAATCAATTCCCGTTCGGGCAGTTGGAAACTACTTAAAAATTGAAAAAATGATCGTAGATATGTTGAAACGCTTTGGTCTTTGAGACTTATATTATTCACAGTACTATTAACTATTTATCGGTTTTTTATGAAAATCATTCTATCCATATTCTTAGTAATAATTTCACTTTCAATACTAGGGTGCGATGTGGAGACGACAACCGAAAAAATGTACCCGCTAACATTTAGTAATAGTAGTACATTAGATAAAATGAGGAATAACTTAGGAGCAGATAGTATCACCGGATATTTATCGACTTTCATGTATTCTGATTCTGTCGAGCATACCATGATGACGATTACTATTCACAATCCTCAGAATAGTAATGATTTCTCAGTGAGTAATGATTTTATAGATCATATTGCAGACAGTATTATTCTCAGTTATGGGTATTATTCATCTTTTGATTCATTAGTCATCAATTTCTCTGATAAATCTTCGCTATTTTCTTTTTTTACTCAAAATACTACGACCTATACGTACAGGCAGAATTACATCAGTTCTGCCTTTTTAAGACTATTTAAAGAGCAGTCAAAAATGACTAAGAGAATAGATTCTCTCATAGATTCAAATGATTTTACATTGCTTCGCGAATTGGCAGATTCGCTGTCAAATATTGGAGGATATGGTGATTTAGCTTTCCTTGCTAAACTTAATGCAACGATATTAGAAAATCCGGATGAGTTGACCAAGTACAAGGAATTGTTATTGAAAGAGGTTTCTATACGACCATTGAGCACTTATTCTAATTTTTTTCTTGGCTATGTATATTATTGCGAAAAACAGTATGAATTATCAGCTACATATCTTGATAACGCACTCCGCCGGACTCCCAAAATGGCTGCAGCAAATTATATGCGTGGTAATATTTATGTGTTTTCTCATGATTATTCATCAGCGATGAAACACTACCGCCGAGTGAAAGCGAGTGGCTCTAGAATGGCAGACAAGGCAATTGAAGATTTACAAAAGGCAGGTTATTAGAAGGATAGTAGGGGTAGTGTTTGCAACATTGAACAGTAGCAGAACGCATATACATTCGACCCCGACCGGGGTCGAAGAATGGTTTTTGGTAATAACTTGCTACAAACGTGCAATCACTCTGTGATTGAAGATAAGATGACGGCAAACAATTTTTAATAAAATGAAAGTAAAACCAATACCATCTAAATAATAGGCTACGAAATGAAATCAATACTACTTACAATCTCCCTCTTTCTCACACTTTTTACCATGGGATGCGAGTTTAAGTTTTCCACTTTGGGTCAATATCCAATTGTATATACGGACACTTTACTGTTTAAAAGTACGCGAGATAGCATCGGCGCTGAAAGTATTCATGGATATATGACTACGTATACGGACACATGTGAACATGTTTTGGTCAAGATTACCATTACAAATGCTGCAGAACATGATGTACTTTCTCAAAATACAAAAGTAACGCGGGCAATTGCAGCTAGGATAATCAAAAGTATAGGTTTTGATGATGACTTTGACTCTCTAAACATTAAATATGTCCATAAAACATCAGAGTTTGTGTTCTCCACTGAAAAATCCATCACCTATGGGTATGGTCCAGAATTTATATATGCACATAGGAGGAAACTATTTAAGGAAGAAATACGATGGTGTTTAATTTATGACTCGCTGTATAATAACAATGATATCAAAAGAATGCATGAAGTAGAGGATTCTTTATCGAACTACTCAGCATATAGAACAGTAGTTATCTCTATGAAAATAAATACTCTGGTTAAAGAAAGCGATACTAACTTTACTAAACCAAGAGAAATGACACTGAAAGCACTTGCAAGCAGGCCTTTGAACAGTGGTTTGATTTTACAACTTGGTTGTATCTATTATTATGAAAAAAACTATGAATTAGCCGCTAAATATTTAGAAACTACTCTCCGCCGAATGCCAAATCATAGAATTGCAAATGCCTATCGTGGGTTTGTATATTATGCTGAAGGAGATTATGTATCGGCTATGAAGCATTATAAAATTGCGAAGCAAAATGGTTCAGAGAGAGTCGATGATGAAATTGAATATTTGAGTAAACAGGGCTACTAGACTTTGCATACATACCATTATACATTAAGACTTCAAAACACATGCTCTACTCCTCCTTCGTCCGCCTCAACAACATGCTCTATGACCGCCGCTTGCGCGCTGTGCGTCATGCTGCCGTGCCGGTGATCAGCGTGGGGAATATCTCCACCGGCGGAAGCGGGAAATCGCCCTTTGTGCAGATGCTTGTACGCGAAGCACTTGCGATGAAGGCGCGTCCTGCTGTGATTAGCCGCGGGTATAAGCGTTCGGGGAATGGGGAAGTGGTGGTGTCGGATGGCACGTCGATCCTTGCGACGAGCGCGGAGTCCGGCGATGAACTCATGATGCATGCCGCCCTTTTTCCTATTCCCGTGATAGCGAATGCGAAGCGCGTTGAAGGCGCGCGCACTGCCGTCGAACGTTTCGAAGCGAATCTTATCCTCCTCGATGATGGATTTCAACACCGCGCATTGCATCGGGATATGGATATTGTGATTATTGATGAGTTTACGCTGCGGCAAAAAGCGCTCTTGCCCTTTGGTCGCCTGCGCGAACCCTGGAGCGCTCTCAAACGAGCGCATATCATTGCGTTGCACGAGGGAATTTCACCGCAGGATATTCCTACCGATATCGCTCATGCGCTGATTATTAGTATCCGTACCGAGTGGAACGGCGTGTACAAGCTCACGAAAGCCGGACTGAGAGCGGGGAATTCAACGAACAATTCAACCATTCAACTTCCCAAACAACTTCTTGCTGTATCAGCAATTGCACATCCCGCAAGATTTGAGGCGACACTCGCGCACGAGGGAATTCGACCTATCAAACATTGCACCTTTGCCGATCATCATGCTTATACGCTGGCAGATTGTAGAACATTAATTGCTGAATGCACGCAGGCAAACGCGCAGGCGATTATTACAACTGAGAAAGATGCGGTTAAACTTCTCTCCTATATCGATGAATTTCAATCACATGGAATTGATGTGCTGTGTGTGTCGATTCGAACGGTGATTGCGGATAAGCGGGATGAGTTTTTGGGGATGATGAATGCGCTGACCCACCCCTAAATCCCCTCCCGAGAGGGGACTTTTATCGGTAAGTGTTTGATTTTATTACTTTAAATATTACGTATTGATAATTATTACAAAGGAAAAACCCATGAAAATAGCAATATCAAGAGCAAGCGGCACCCCAAAATATGCGAAATACGAAGAATGGCTGAGAGCGGCCGGTGCAGAATGTGAAATACTAGACCTCTATGCAGATCAGGAACATGCATTAGAGAAGCTGCGGGAATGTTCGGGACTGATTCTCACCGGCGGACCGGATGTGCAGCCGGATAAATACGGCAAAGCAGACCGATTGGAGGACTGTTTCATCGATGCTGAGCGTGATACGCTGGAGTTTGCTGTCATCGAGCAGGCGCAGGAAATGAAAATCCCGATTCTCGGTATTTGCCGTGGCGCGCAGATTCTCAATGTAGCGCTTGGCGGCACATTGATTGTCGATATTCCGTCGGACTTTTACAGTGATATCGAGCATAGGAGTACGAAGGAAGGTGATAGTCATCATCCGCTCAATGTTGCAGGTGGATCACTTATCAAGAAGATATGTAGAGTCACCGAAGGAGAAATTAATTCCGCGCATCATCAAGCAGTGGAACACCTTGCAGAGAATCTCCGCATGTCGGCGCAGTCACCGGACGGTATTATTGAAGCATTTGAATGGAATGACCCTGCCGGTAAGCCGTTCCTCCTCGGTGTGCAATGGCATCCCGAGAGAATGGACTACGACAATCCACTTTCAC
>JBPOHH010000088.1:0-2249 GCA_052035765.1 Bacteroidota bacterium | reverse complement strand
TTATTACGAGTACCGATGCTTGTACAGTGGCATACAGGCAGCTTCAAAGCGGGAAGAGTCGGTGTCGTTGCAGGTCCGGTGGGTAGCTATATATTTTCTGTAATCAACTATAATGATGCTGATCGTGAACTGGGTTCTTTCCCAATAAGTTATGAAAATGATTGGGACAATTTTGCGAAACAGTTTCAATTTGGCATCACTGCCGGTATTGAGTATTACATTACCGACAACCTCTCGGTAGATATGCGGGGAATATATCCAATTACCAGTCATTTACAAGAGCCACTCCGCGCTTCGCTATCATCCTTGTCTTTAGGCGCGGGGTATAGGTTTTGAATTTCCGTACCCTATATCCATTGAAAAATAAATGGTTCTCTGACAATTTTTGTTGTACGGAGTGATGAATGCCAAAAATCGTATGTTGCCAAAGTCCGGTAGGGACGATATATCGGTAGAAAACGAGATTCTGATACGCCCCAAAGTCCCGTAGGGACGATATGCCAATTCTATAAGGTTTCGCCCCTACGGGACTTACTCGTGCATTTGTCCTCATTTTCTACCGATATGTCATCGCTAGCGCGATTGAGGAGGACGATAAGAGTCAGTAGCAATTCAACCACAAAAATTATCAGAGAACCAAATGATTTTACATCACAAAGGAATATATCCATGAAAACATCTCTTATCGCATTTCTGCTCATAGCAGGACTATTCCAACTCACCCATGCACAATCATCTTTACTACACTTCGGCACTCGCATCGGCGGAAGTGTTTCATTTTTATCAGATAATTTCATGATGCTTGATCAAAAGCGAACACCCGGGTTTGGCGGATATGCCGGTGGTTTCGTATCTATTCCGTTGAGCGATGCATGGTCTGTGCAGCCGGAAGTGCAGTATGTGGTGGAATCAGGGAAGTTTGCTCAGGAATTTCAAGTTACTGATGATACAGGTAAGAACTTAGGTAAGGTGATGATAACTACAAGGCATCAAGTGGTTTCGTTGCGTGTGCCACTCGTTGTACGGTGGTGCAGTGGCGGCTTCGAAGCGGGGAATGTGGGTATCGTCGCCGGCCCGGTAGTGGGATATATACTTTCAGTAAAAGATTATGATACCGTAGAACCTATTACCAATAATCCTGTCATTATTCCAATGCCAAGTAGTTATTATTATGATAGGATAGATCATGCCGAGCGATTTCAATTCGGAATCACTGCGGGATTTGAGTATTCGATTACCGACAACCTCTCGGTCGATATGCGGGGAATGTATTCAATTACCAGTCATTTACAAGAGCCACTCCGCGCTTCGTTATCATCCTTGTCTTTAGGTGTGGGGTATAGGTTTTGAATTGAAGACGGAATGGATTAATTGGGAATTATTTGCTCATCACATCTCCCTCTTCACAATATCCGGCTCCAACTCCGCCTCGACCTGACGCCATATTTTCTGACACGGAAAGCGATTCTCATAGAGCGCGCGGCCGACTATCGCCGAGTCCACGCCATCGCGTTGTAATTCCTGTACTTTCCATAACTGTTGCGGACTTGATATTCCGCCTGCTTCCGTCACTCTGAGTCCCGATTCGCGGGCGATACGGCGGAGCATTTCGAAGTCAGGACCAGAGAGCGAACCTTCCCACGAGATGTCGCTATAGACCAACCGTTTGATTCCTAAGCTTTTAGCAAAAAGTGCGTATTCGGTGTCAGTGACTTCTTTTTCGAGCGTTGGGAATACCACTTGACCATCCTTTGCCCGAATTCCTACAATTACTTTGCTTGGTGTGAATTCCTCAATAAGCGCGCGCACGCCCTCCGGATTCGTATAAATCAGTTCGTTGATAATGACGCGGTAAATTCCTTTCTCCAGCCAAAACCTGCATTCCTCGATGCTGTGGAAATTGGTGAGGAGTTCGATCGGGATATCGACCGAACGTACAATTTCGAGAATCGTCTCGCAATTCGCTGTGTTGTCACGTCCTGCCATGCCGTCTAAATCTGTAATATGCAAGGATTTCGCATTCTCGCGACGCCAAAGCCGTGCCAGCTCAAACGGATGATCGGAAATTTGGTGGTACATGTTTTCCGTGCCGGGTTCGCCCACAATACACCGCGCGCACTGTCCGCCGGATAAGTCAATGGATGGAATTAAAAGGATCATTCGATTACTTCAGAAATTGAGAAATGCCGTTTATAAATGTGTGGAGTTCGACCTGATTCACGAGCCGAGAAGCCGTTACCGCCGGCTTT
>JBPOHH010000452.1:0-2413 GCA_052035765.1 Bacteroidota bacterium | reverse complement strand
GCATATCTGCTTAATTTTAAAATGCTTGCCGAGAAGATGTTCTACCAGCCCGAGACCAAAATCCTCGCCGATGCCTCCCATAATTCCATGCCCCCCGAGACGGTCGTCATCGGCGTCATGCTCAATGGCGAAGCGCGGGCTTATCCGTTGGAATTTATCGGGTATCATCATCAGGTGCGGGATACGGTCGGGGGCGAACCCGTCATGATCACCTATTGTACGGTCTGCCGCACGGGGCGCGTGTGGAGTCCGATGGTCAATGGCAAGAACGAAGAGTTCCGCCTCGTCGGAATGGATCATTTTAATGCTATGTTCGAAGACGCGACCACCGGCAGCTGGTGGCGGCAGGTCAATGGTGAAGCAATTACCGGCAAGCTCAAAGGCACCATGCTCCGTGAATTCCCCGCCGAGCAAACGACGCTCAAAGAGTGGATGGCGCACTATCCGAAAACGCTTGTGATGCAACCGGATACGAAATTCACAGAAGAATATCAGGCGCTCAATGGCTATGCCCGCGGTAAATCGAGAAGCAAGCTCACCGGTACGAGTGTGGACTCCTGGAAACCCAAGTCATGGGTCATTGGTATCACGGCCGGTAAGGATGCACGTGCCTATGACTGGAACAAGCTTTTGGCTATGAAAATTATCAATGATACGCTCGCCGGGGCTCCGATTGCTGTAACAATTGGTGCCGACAGCGTTTCCTTCCACGCCTTCCGTCGGATGGTCGGCAGCAATGTGCTCACGCTCACTGCAGACTCCACCGGCAGCACCTACATAGACAGCCAAACGCAGTCGGTCTGGAATGCTCGCGGCGAGTGCATCGACGGCACGCTCAAGGGCACAAAACTTGAGCGCATGCAGGCGTATCAGGAGTTCTGGCATTCCTGGCAGACTTTCCATCCCGAAACAACACAATTCCATTAATTTTATAGAAATATACAGTATGATAAAAGATCTTCTCTCTCTTCTTTTCGCAATTCTTGCAATCACTTCTCCTGCTATCGCACAGTTCGTATGGAAGCCAACGGCTTCTCTTCCCGGTGTCGGTCGGCATCATGCGGCGGTGTTTGCTATTGATCGGTATTTATATCTGCTTACGGGGACGAACAGTTCGGATATAGAACAGTATAAAGACATGTGGAGATTCGACATAGACAATAACTCATGGAAACAGCTACAGGATTTTCCGGGGAAGGCACGATCATATTCCGCGGCGTTTGCGATGAATGGAAAAGGGTATTTTGGGCTTGGTTTCGACGTTGATTCGAGTTTTACTGATTGGTGGGAATACACCCCCGAGACGGATTCATGGGTCAAAAAAGCCACGTTTCCGGGCGAGGGGAGAGGACATCCTGCTTTTTTTGTGCTCAAAAACGAGGGCTATATCGGCTGTGGTGACGGTGCTTCGGGAGACTACAAAGATTTTTATAAATACAATCCCTTGAACGACAAATGGACACGCGTCGCTGATTTCGGAGGACCTGCGAATCATCATCCTGCTTTTTTTACGATTGATACACTCGCGTATGTCTGCACCGGGCATGACCGAGGTTCCCGCGCAATGCTCAATACGAATTATCAATACAATCCCACGACCGATACCTGGACGAAAAAAGCGAGTTTGCCGGCTATCGGACGTGTAGGGTCGATTGGGTTTGGAATTGGTCACCTCGGCTTCATCGGTTGTGGCTTTGATGAGGAGGACACGGGCGAATTTTACAACGATTTTTATGCCTATAATTCATTGGATGATACGTGGATGGTGATGCCCGACTTCCCGGACACGAGCGGAAGTTTTGCCGCCATTGCGACGGTCGTCGGCAATATTGCCTACGCGGGAACAGGATTGAATAATCAAAGTATTTCCAATACATATTGGTATGAATTCAAGTTTGGTTCAATCAATGTCAAAGAGGGGAATACATCTTCCCTTCAGCAAATTTCTCTCACACCGTCGCCGGTGCAGGATATACTCACTGTGCGGTGGCAGGGGAATTATGAGACTTTCGAGCTCCGTAATTCCATCGGACAACTCGTCTATTCCCAATCGGTTGCAACGACAGATGGCGCACGTATTCCGACCGCAGGATTCGCTCCCGGTGTCTATTCGGCACGTCTTGTCGGCGGCACGAGTTCGGCGATGATGATGGTGGTGATAGCGCGGTAAAATGTGACGGGGAAGAGTTGTTTAACACAACGGTGCAGAAGTTGCAAAGGTCAATATCAAAAAAGCCCATGAATTTCATGGGCTTTTTTTTTGTGGTCGGTTCGTATATGCAGGTATCTAATTTATAGATTGATTACAAATTTGTAGAGACGCAAGATCTTGCGTCTCTACCGGATTGCTGCAACGCATTGTGTTTCTGCGTAGAGACGCAACATATTGCGTCTCTGCCGATTCGCCACAACA
>JBPOHH010000766.1:0-3672 GCA_052035765.1 Bacteroidota bacterium | reverse complement strand
GCATCGCTGACAGAGAAAAATTACTCACTATTATCAATTCATAACTTCAAAAGTAAGCGAACGCTCATTTATTATATGTATATTTGCAGTGCAATTGATGTTCAATACTTGAAGAAGGGAAGGCAATGCGAACGAGAAATACAATAAAAGAAGAACTTGTCAAGCAAAAAGCGATTGAAATGCTTGTGCGCCTCGGCATTGAGGGATTCGGAATGAATCAGCTTGCCAAGGAATGCGGCGTGTCGGTGGCAACGTTATACATATATTATCGGGACAAAGAAGACCTCATCAAGAAAATCGCTGTGGAAATCGGGAAGAATTTCTTCGGTGCGATGATGAAAGACTTCACGCCGGATATGCATTTCGAAGATGGTCTGCGCAAGCAATGGGAGAATCGGGCAAATTTCATGCTGGAGCATACGAATGAAGTCGCCTGCTGGGAAGTGCTGCAGAACTCCGTCTACAGTGATTATATCATGCACGAAACGATGAAAGATTTCAAGACCGTGATGTCGGAGTTTTTCCATACTGCGCAACAGCGAAACGAAATGATACCGGTCTCGAAAGATGTGTTTTGGAGTATTGCCTATGGACCATTGTATGCCTTGCTGCGATTTCATGTCAAAGGCAAAAGCATGGGCGGTGCACCCTTTACACTCACGAAAGATATTCAGGAAGAAACTCTCCGCTTGGTTCTTAAATCCTTAACACCCTAACAGCGAGCATACTCTATGGAAGATAACCTCGATAATATATTGGTGTTTGCCACCAATATCAAAACAGCACACGACAAAGCGCAGATTCATCCTTCGCTTGATACACACAGCGCCATTCTCTCCTGGACTATTGATCAGCAGGATAGAGATTGCGTGCTGCGTGTGGTCACGAACGATTTATCTGCCGGTGATGTCATTACACTTATAACCAACCATAACTATCATTGTACCGAACTCGAATAACCCTTATGGAACCGATTGAACAAGAAGCCACTACCTTTACCGGATACCAAAAATTTGTCATAGCCGTGCTGGCAATGACGCTCTTTACCGTCGTTCTCGACTTCATGGTGATGTCACCTCTCGGCGATATTATGATGAAAACGCTCCACATCACTGCATCGCAATTTGGTGTGGCGGTCAGTGCCTATGCTTTCAGCGCGGGGCTCTCCGGACTCCTCACGGCAGGATTTGCCGATAAATTTGACCGAAAAAAACTCTTACTTTTCTTTTACATCGGCTTTACTATCGGCACGATGTTCTGCGCGCTCGCGGGTTCGTATCCCTTACTTGTAGCAGCGCGAATCTTCACCGGCGTTTTCGGTGGCGTCATAGGATCGATTTCCATGGCAATTGTCGCCGATCTCTTCGGACTGCAGCAGCGCGGCAAGGTCATGGGATTCGTACAGATGGGATTCGGCATGAGTCAGGTATTGGGAATACCGATCGGTTTATATTTTGCCAATGCCTATGGTTGGCAAGTGCCGTTTTGGGGAATAGCCGTACTCGCCGGACTCTTATCACTGCTCTTATTCGTCAAACTGAAGCCGATTGCGGGACATTTACACCTGCAGCAATCGCGTTCACCGGTGCGGCATTTGTTCCACACGGTATCGCAGAAGAACTACCGGATAGGTTTTCTCGCCACGGCACTGCTCTCCATCGGAGGATTTATGATGATGCCTTTCGGCAGTGCATTTGCCATTAATAATTTAAAGCTCACTCCCGAACAACTGCCGTTCCTCTTCATGGCGTCCGGTGTCGCGACTCTCGTGTCGATGCCGATCATCGGGAAGCTGAGTGACGGGATTGATAAATTCAAACTCTTCACCGCAGCAACGCTCTCGGCAGTCGTGGTGATCAACGTGTATGCGCATTTATCGAACACGCCCTTTGGACTCGTACTCCTGACCAACATCCTGATGATGATGACGATTATGAGCAGGATGGTGCCCTCCACTGCTCTCACCTCTGCTATTCCGGCACCGGAAGACAGGGGAGCATTCATGAGTATCAATTCTTCATTACAACAAATGGCCGGAGGATTCGGCGCAATGCTCGCCGGGGTGATTATAGTGCAGAAAGATAATTTCTCCCCGCTCGAACATTTCGATACACTGGCAATGATAGCGACCGGCATTATGGTGGTAACGATTGCACTCGTCTATCGTGTAGATATCATTATCAAGCAAAATGCACGAGTGAACGAGAGTAGTGGCACGGCTTAAGCGATCCATCACCGTCAGAACGCAAAAAAAACGCACATCTGCGCGTATGGACATAACATGTCTTTCCACTACTCCAAAACACCATCGGATGCTTCGTCATCAATCCCTATACTCTCATGAAGCATCCGATGGTACGACAGCACTCAACCATGAAGCTAAGAGGTGAATGCTGCTCCTCACTGTCAAAAGCTCAGGACGTTCGATTCTACCACGATTTTCTGTATCACTGCGTAGTACACGTAAGGTATCGCCAGAAACTTCCGGTCAATTACTTCACGATGACAAGACGCTTCATCGACACTATTTCGCCGGCTGTGAGTGCGTAGCAATACACTCCACTCTCCAAATCTCCGGCATCCACCACCACCTGATGATATCCTTCGTCTTCATCACGATCGACGAGCTGACGGAGAACTCTACCCTGGAGGTCATAGAGTCTGAGCGTCACGTGCATGGGAGCAGATAATTCATAATTGATTTGAGTCGTAGGATGAAATGGATTCGGAAAATTCTGCTCCAGGACGGTCGTTTCGGGTATCCATTCATCATCCTCAAGACCGGTTATAAACTTTACGGGCGTTCCCTTGAAGCAGCCAACATTATACGGAAAATCATACGTCCAATGGTAGTGATACAACGATATCAGTACTCCATCCCATAGCACAGGATGGGTATGTCCATGGCATTCATCAAGGTCGGCGGACGTGAGAATGTTCCCATCTTCACCCCGGGGACCGTAAATACCAAACCCATCATTTATATATCCCATGAGAGCAGAGTGACCTGTCGTTCCCGGATCAAGTTTATCGAGTAAGCAGGGAGTAAGAAAGTGGGTATGATAGGTAAATGTTCCGTCAGACTGACCTCCGCACGTATCGAGCATTTCATACGCTGCGGCATCAGCGCCTAATGTCGAAGCTCCGTGATAGAGTGCATTACCGGTGAGCATCACACCGGAAGCACCATAGGGTACACAGCTTGGAGAGGATGCTACTTTAGGAATAGCAGGAACGGATACTGAAAATTCATGCGGTCCTATATGGCTTGGGTTACGATCATATTTATAGGCAACGCTTGTCGGAGCGATAGGGAATATACCGGTAGGAGTATTCGGTAATAAATTTCCGGCGAGTATGCGATTACCCTTACCATCGATTGTATTGGTAAATTCACTTTGCCACAAAACATGTCCTTCTACTCTCGGTTTACGGGTAAAGTCCCAGGTACTATCTTTGTTCATCCAATCCGTAGCATCGGAGGCACCTTTTCCGTCAGAAGGGACTCCACACAGCCAAAGCGATTGCACTGCGGGCTTGGACTGTCCTTTATCCCGCCGTAAAATACGTGAATCACCGAAGGGAAGATGGGTCAAATCGACCGATGACTGTGCCCATGCTTCGCTGCACAATACAAGAATCATACAAAACAGTATCATCATGCGCATAACT
>JBPOHH010000822.1:0-2336 GCA_052035765.1 Bacteroidota bacterium | reverse complement strand
ATTGTGAACTCGTCAAGCGTGATATTTTCCGTGAAATTACCGTAAAAAAGCCGTTTGATGTGATTGTGTCGAATCCTCCCTATATTTCCACCGAGAGCATGACCGAGCTGGAGCCCGAGCTTCTCCGACACGAACCGCATATTGCGCTCACTGACGGTGGCGACGGACTGCGATTCTATCGGCGGTTTGCTGAAGTGTTTCCCTCGATTTTAGCACCGGATGGAATGTTTTTTATCGAAATTGGCTATGGTCAGGCAGCGGAAGTCATTGATCTTTTTGCGGATGCATATCAATGTTCGATCAAGAACGATCTGGCGGGAATTCCACGGATACTCATCGGACGGCAGAAACAGATTACCAAAATGTAACGCATGCGTTGGGGTAGAAAGCGCTACTTTTGAACTTTTTTTACGACAGAAATGAGCTATACTGCATTGAAAAATTGAGGCATCAATTGGCGGTAATTATATATACAATCGTATTAGTATCACTATAAAACCGCGAGGATGCAAGTATGGAAAGAAGAGTTTTCTGAGGATATTTGTTCCGAGCGAGAAGTGATAAAAGCCGGTAAAGATTTTGGCGAAGGGCTGTATGGGGTAATGTTTACTAACCTTTTGAAAATTATAGAGTAATTGCATGTAACGGCATGCATGTGTAACCAAAATTCCCGCAATTGTGTCTGTGCTGCCGAGACATTACAGAAAAAAAAATACGGTATTACTCTTCTATATGGAATAAGTTGCTTTTCGTTTTTGAAAATTTTAGTAGATTTGGCAAAAGCAAATCAAAATGAACGTTTAAATAAGGAACATTTATGTCTCAAATTAAAAAAGAAGAACGCTCCGGAATTTCTGTTCTTCAGCTTCGCGGACAATTTATCGGTGGTGATGAAACAGATGAATTACGCTCCATTCTCAGTGAGGCAGCCGAGCATCAGCAGTCGAAGTTAATTGTCAATCTTGAAAATGTATCATATCTCAACTCCACGGCTCTTGGCGTGCTGATTTCGGCACATACGAATTTTGTCAAGCGCGACGGAAAAATTGCTCTCTGTAATGTGAGCAAGTCCATTGAAAATATTTTTGTGATTACCAAGCTTACTCTTGTCTTCTCAATTTATGCGACGCTCGACGAAGCAGTTCAGCAGCTTTCATGATACGCTGATTCCTTCCTAATTATTTAGAATTTCAATTACTTTCTTAATTTTTTATCTTAAAGGATTTTTTCTATGAAAAATTTGTTTAATGCATTGGTGATGGGATTGTCGCTCATAGTAGCCGGTTCGATGTGGTGGTTTTGGATGGGTAATCCTGCAAACTTCAAAGACGGTGTGTTGCGACATGATCCAATTAACACATGGGGTACTATCCACACAGGTGGTCCGCTGGTGGCTGTGCTTCTTGCCCTCCTCATCATTGCAATTACATTCATTATTGAGCGTTGGTTCTCGATTAGCAAAGCAAAAGGAAATGGCGATTTAGCAATGTTTATTAAAACAGTATCTTCAAGCTTAGCAAGTGGTAACGTTAACGCAGCTCTCTCAGAATGTGAAAAACAACGCGGTTCATTATCCAACATCGTTCGCTCAGGTCTTGAGCGCTACGAGCAAGTTGCAAATGATAAAGAGTACGACGCAGAAAAGAAAATTGCTGAAGTACAGCGCGCAATCGACGAAGCAATGAACCTCGAAACTCCCCTCCTCGAAAAGAACTTAGTTATTATTTCAACAGTGTCTTCTATCTCTACGATGATTGGTCTTTTGGGTACTACCCTTGGTATGATTCGTGCGTTTGCGGCTCTTGGTGCAAGCGGTGGTGCGGTATCGGCACAAGCACTTTCAATCGGTATCTCCGAAGCGTTGTATAATACTGCGTTTGGTCTTGCTGCTGCAATTATTTCTATCGTTGCATACAACTTCTTTACTACAAAAGTAGATAACTTTATTTACATGATTGACGAAGCCATATTGAGTGTGATGGAAATTCTCACGATTAAAGTGAAAAAGTAATTTTTGTCCATACTTGTGTTCGGCGGAGAAGGAAGTGATTCTTTCTCCGCGCACATCTAACCGAAGGAGAACGACAAATGGCAAAAGTTAAAATGAAGCGGACGGGATTTGTGCTCGACATGACGCCGCTGGTGGATATTGCATTCTTGCTGCTGACGTTTTTTATGTTCACAGCGAAATTCAAATCCGAAGCCGAAAGCGAGCAGAAATTCCAGATTAAACGTCCGAAAGCGTCGGCAGATACCTCGAAGTTACCGGATAAAAATCTTGCAATTATCAAAATAGCAATTGACTCTGTAACGCCAAATGATACATCCTATTACTA
>JBPOHH010000552.1:0-3258 GCA_052035765.1 Bacteroidota bacterium | reverse complement strand
ATCCGTTTTTTACGGAAAGACCCGACCTTTACATCTACCGTATTTTTATACTATACTGTTGAATATCTGATATCTACTTCTTGGGTCAAAACTTCTGATAATAATGCTGCCGGCGTACGACTATCTCACACATCAGTCAATGCTCCCTATACAGATTCAGTTGTCATCACCTTTTCGCCAAAATCGTTTACCGATACCGGCTTGTATCGCATTCGCATCAAAGCGGAAAATGGACCCTCATCATCCCAATGTACAGTATATTTTCGGATTGTACCCAATAATCAACTCCCTAAGTTTTATGAAATAACTGATTTACAAAGTCCATTAAAACTAACGGTAACGTACGATACCTTACTTAATAATGGAATCCGTAATAGCTGGGAATGCAACCTGGGAACCGGCAAAACAAGACGGAAGATATTCTATGTCGTAGGATATTTGGGGCTCAGCTTAAGTATTGACAAGCAACATACCTTTTGGTCCGCGCAAGGCGGTGATATCGTGAAATATGGTAAAGTCTATACAACAGTCTATAATGAAAAAAACTCTGTTTATAAGACTTCCCCGACCATTTCTACATACAATTATTACTTCTTTTCTCATTTGACCGATGGAACTACTTTTATAGGCAATCATTTCGGACTGTTTAAAATTAAGGATGGCGTGCTTACACGATTTCCGGAGAACGATTCTGTTCGTTCTAAACTTTTTACTCTTTCCATGTGTGAATACAATGATACCGTTTGGGTATCGAGTTATTCTACCATGGATGGTTCAATCAAATATCCTCCTCTATTAGTTAAATATTATGGCAATACATCTGTTGACCTACCCTATGCAACGAAACTAAAAATAGATAAAAATGGCAATTTATGGGGATTTGCAGACGTTAGTAAATTCGGCATTGCCAAATTTGACGGCACCAATTGGATTGCTTTCAGCAGTTTAGAAAAAATTGATGTTTCACTTTACGGTTCGCCAGTTGAGTACGTTTTCGATAACCACGGCAAAATGTGGATACTAACTAATAAGAAAAATATCATCGAATTTGATGGGGTAAATGTCGGGCGTATTATTGAAAGTAAAAACACTCTTCTCAGTAAATTAAATGACAGTTATTCGGATATGGCGATAGATTCTCTGAATACTATCTATCTTCCCTGCCCTACTTCAATGCTTCTCTTTAACCCCGACGGAATTCCCCTCCCTTCCATAGCAGTGACATCGGTAGAAGAGTCTGAAGGAGAGACGACAAATACAGGCGTCTATCCTCAACCAGCACGAGACAATATTACCTTTGATTTACCCGCAGAATCTCGTGACAATCCGACGACTATCGAGATTTTCAGCAGTCAAGGCATGGCTGTGATGCAGGGTACGACTTTTTCGGATCAATTACGCTACACCATGACAACCAATGAACTTGCAAGCGGACTCTATTTCGCGGTCATTCATGCGGGGAAGAGTATTGTGAAGAAGCCGTTTATGGTGGTGCGGTAATTGGGTGTACGGTAAGGATGTCAGCCGGAATGACAATCAAACGTAATGAAAATCAATCGTAATGACAATCAAACGTAATGACAATCAGACGTAGAGACGTTGCATGCAACGTCTCTACAGCCGCATTTCCTTCCTTCCTCGCCCTACAGCTGAAGCTGTAGTCTAGTCAACAATTCATTCTTTACCGAGCCAATCGCTTCTTCGCGAGCGAATCGGGGGCGGCATTTATCAAACAGACGTAGAGACGTTGCATGCAACGTCTCTACCGTCAATGGCGAATAATGCGAACCCCCTTATATCACCTCTACCTTCGACAATTCTGCTCCCATGCCCTTGAGCGATGCAAACGTAAGCTTGTCCATCCTTGCGCCGTCGAAATTGATGGACTTGATGGCGCGGAAGTACCGATTCGTCAAGGCAAACGATGGGCGGAAGGATACATTTCTGAGCGTTGCGCCGTTGAAGGTCGCGCCACTGAGTGCTGCTTTGTCGAATTTCACTCCGGTAAAGGTCAGACCGTCAAAACGCTGCCCCTGCAGGTCGGAATAGGAGAAGTCCACGCCGTCAAACGTGCAGTTTTCAAATGTCGTCGCCTTTAGGTCGGACATCGTCATTTTCACATCCATGAGTAGTACATCGGTAAAACGTGCGCCGCTGAGATCGGATTTGTTGAATTCCGTGCGCGCAAGAATTGCTTTCTTAAAACTCGCTCCCGAGAGGTCGAGCGTTGTGAATGTACAGTCCGTAAGATTGGCTCCGTCGAAATTTGCCTGCCGCACATCACTGCCGGTGAACGTGCTGCCGGTAAGGTCGGCGATTGCGAAGTTCGAACCGCTCAATGCGCTCCATTTAAACGTGCCTTTGTGCGCCGTAACACCGGCGAAATCGCTCTCAGCTAGATTCGCAGCATTGAAATTCGTCAGCACCTGCCGCTAAACCGACCGTGACAGATTCGACACTTCCTGCACCGTCTGTTCGATATCGCCGATACTGTTAATGGTCATTTCAAAAGCAGTATCATCATCATTGCCCGATGCTTTGAGTTCGTGGTAGCGCTCCTGCAAATCCGCGTGGAGTTCTGCCTTCAATTCGGCTACGCTTTTTACCCCGTCATACGGCGCGAATGCAGCGTTTAGGTAGTTGGTTAGTTTTTCATTCATTGTAATAACTCCTTATAGTAATTGATCAAGTACAGCTTTTGCGTACTCCCAGTTTTTTTTGTTTTCTTGATAGGTTGCCCTGCCATGTTCGGTTATTTTATAATATTTTCTCCTGCCGCCTTGCGTTTCATCGCCCCAATACCACGTGATATTGCCATCACTTTCCAAGCGCTTGAGACTCGAATACATCGTCGCTTCTTTGAGTTCATACGCCCCACCTGAAGCGCTGTGAATCGTTTTGCTAATCAGATACCCGTACATATCCTCCTTCACGAGCAATTTGAGAATAATGGTATCAATGTGTCCGCGGATGATATCTGCTGAAATTTCCATGGTTCTTCCTGTTTGTTCAAAATATCGAGTGCAAAAATAATGAAAAGTACTCTGTCTGTCAAGGTAATTTTTCAGAAACAGTACACTATCTAACAAAACAATCTATTTTCATGCATAAATATCAACGAATTGGGACTATATTTGCAGAAATGTTCGATGAGCAGTATCGCCTACCCCTGCATTCAAGATGCAACACCGGTACGACTCAACACAGCAATTCACACTTCTTTTTTCAATTTTTGCAGGAATAATCGCAAAGCTCCAA
>JBPOHH010000522.1:0-7696 GCA_052035765.1 Bacteroidota bacterium | reverse complement strand
TACATCATCAATTAATGCATTTTCATGCCTTCATCGAGGATTTCATTGACTTTCGAGAGCGACTCTGCCTCGCAATAGAAGCGGATGAGAGGTTCGGTGCCCGAGGCGCGAATAAGCAACCATGCATTATCGAGCATGAATTTATAACCGTCGCGGGTATTGATATCAAGAATAGGGAATCTACCGAGTCGGGTTGGATTTTTCTTGCAGGCAGCGAGAATTGCTTTCTTTTGCGCTTCCGTCACATGCACGTCGCGGCGGAGGAAGCGATGCGTGCCGAATTCTGCGTCGAGTTCGTCGCAAAGCTCTTTGAGCGATTTCTTGCGGGTAGCCATCATCTCAAGCAGTAGCAGACCATTGAAGATACCATCGCGTTCGGGAATATGCATGATCGTGCCAAGTCCGCCGGACTCTTCACCGCCGATAAGCACTTTCATTTCATTCATCATTTTGGCGGTGTATTTGAATCCTACCGGTGTTTCGTGGAGCTTCAGACCATGCTTAGCGCAGTATTTCTCGACCATCGAGGTCAGCGAAACGGTTTTGACCACTGCGCCGCGCTTGCGTTTATCTTCGTAGAGATATTTGAGAAGCAGCATGAATATTCGGTGGGAATCGACGAATCCGCCGGTGTTATCGACCGCGCCGAGACGGTCAGCATCGCCGTCGGTGGCGATGGCTACGTCGTACTTGCCGGTTTTCATGATGTCCATTAATGGCATTACATTCGGCGGGATGGGTTCGGGATGTCCGATTTCACCGAAGGAGGGGTTGAGCGAACCGTGTATTTCCGTCACATCGGGCAGAAGGCGCTGCATCGTGTTGATTCCTGCGCCATACATCGGGTCATAAAGGAATTTCATTCCTGAATTTTGAATTGCATCGAGGTCGATTTTCTTCCGGATATAGCGCAAGTACGACTCTTTGGCATCAAACGGGCGGATTGCACGCTCGGTGATGTAGGCGTCCATGGTCTTGAGAACGAGCTTTTGCGGTTTGTCGCCGAGCTTGGCAAGTTCTTTTTCAATTTCGGCAATTTGCTCGGGGTAGGCGGGTCCGCCAAAACTCCCTTTTACCTTAAAGCCGTTGTAAATTGGAGGGTTGTGACTAGCTGTAATCACAATCCCAAGCGTAGCACCCTTTTGCTTGGTATGAAACGACACCTGCGGAGTAGAGGAAATATCATCGGTCAAGTGAACGACGATACCTTTTGAGGCGAGGATGCGGGCGGTTTCGACGGCGAAGTCTTTCGACATGAACCGTGTATCGTACCCTATCACGACGGCGGGGTTTTTGTCCTCAATGCGTCGGACATAGTTGCCGGTTGCGACGGCAACGAGCTGTAAGTTATCAAAAGTAAAGTCACGTGCAATAATACCACGCCAGCCATCAGTACCAAAAACTATCATGTGAATCCCGTTGAATTAGTGGGGAAATATGAGATCGTAAAGTAGTAATTTATGAGAATTACGAGGAGTTGCTGTGTTAGCCGAGTGATTCACCGCCACCATAGACAGCGGCAGAACCAAGCATTTCTTCAATACGGAGTAATTGATTGTATTTTGCGACGCGGTCCGTACGGCTAGGAGCACCGGTTTTGATTTGTCCTGCATTCGTCGCGACGGCGATATCGGCGATGGTCACGTCTTCCGTTTCACCGGAGCGATGCGAGATAATCGTGCGATATCCATAGCGCTGTGCGAGGCGAATCGTTTCGAGCGTTTCGGTTAAGGTACCGATTTGATTGACTTTAATCAAAATTGCATTGGCAATTCCTTCGGAGATTCCGCGCTCAAGGAAGGCAGGATTGGTGACAAACAAATCATCACCGACGAGTTGGACATGGTCACCGAGGGCATCGGTGAGTAATTTCCAGCCATCCCAGTCATTTTCGCCCATACCGTCTTCGATAGAGACGATCGGGTATTTTTCACAGAGGGAAACATACCATGCGACCATTTCTTCGGGGGTGAATACTTTTTGAGAGGATTTATAGAACACATATTGTCCGTCTTTGACCATCTCACTTGCGGCCACGTCAATGGCGAGGACGATATCGTCGCCGACGGTATAGCCGGCTTTTTCAATTGCTTCCAGGATGACATCAAAGGCAGCTTCATTGGAGCTCAGCGATGGGGCGAATCCGCCTTCGTCGCCAACGGAAGTAATCATACCTTTGGATTTGAGGACCGACTTCAGGGCATGAAACACATCGGTGCCCATGCGCAGTGCATCGGCAAACGTCTCAGCTCCGATTGGAATAATCATAAATTCTTGGATATCGACATTATTATCAGCGTGGCGTCCACCGTTGAGGATATTCATCATTGGGGTGGGGAGCAGGTGGGCATTGATACCGCCGATGTAGCGATAGAGGGGCATTCCGAGGTAATCTGCGGCAGCTTTTGCGACGGCGAGTGATACGCCGAGAGTGGCGTTAGCGCCGAGCTTGGATTTATTTTCCGTGCCGTCGAGCTCGAGGAGAAGCCGGTCAATCTGTGTTTGCTCATCGGCACTGATACCGATGAGAGCGTCAGCAATGACTTCATTGACATTAGCGACTGCTTTCAGGGTGCCTTTACCGCCATAGCGGGCCGCGTCACCGTCGCGTAATTCAACCGCTTCATGTTCGCCGGTGCTAGCTCCCGAGGGAACAGCGGCCCGGCCGAATGAGCCGTCTTCAAGTGTTACATCAGCTTCGAGAGTAGGGTTGCCGCGAGAATCAATAATTTCACGGGCAAAAATATCAGCAATGATAGGAGACATAATTATACCTTCCTTGTGAATCGTTAGAACATGAAAGGGCGCACAAATTTCACCGTGCGCCCCTTACGAAAGTAGATTTCATGCAGAATTGAGCTTAGAAATTGAGACCGTCAATTTGTGCTGCGACTGCAAAATCAAGCTCTGTCAACCCGCCTTGATCATGCGTAGAAAGAGTAATCCGAAGCTTATTCCAACCGTAGAGCAGAATATCGGGATGATGGTCTGCTTTTTCGGCAATGAGAGCTATAGCATTAATAATTCCGACGGCAGCGGCAAAGCTTGCAGTACCAATTTCTCTGACTATTATCGCCGATTCATTGTCGGGCTGAGCCCAAAGGGGATGAAGCTTGAGATAATCGGAGATAATTTCTTGAGATAAAAGCGTAGGACGAGCCATGTGAGCAGCGTTAGTAGGTTGAATTAGTTGAGGTGTGCTTCTAAACGGTCCACAATATACGATTTTGAAACAGCACCGATCACCGTATCGACCAATTTACCGCCTTTGAAAATAAGGAGTGTGGGGATCGAGCGAACACCGTATTGCATTGCCGTCTGGGGATTGTTGTCCACATCGACTTTCCCAATCGTCGCTTTACCTTCATACTCTCCGGCGAGGTCTTCTATAATAGGTGCAATCATCCGGCACGGCCCGCACCAGGTGGCCCAAAAATCGACTAAAACAGGGGTGGAAGAATCTAACACATCTGTTTGGAATGAATTATCAGTGATATGCAAAGGCTGAGACATATATTACTCCGTAAATAAAAACTATTTGTACAAAATTACCAAACTTTAATGAAAGCTAAAAACGTTTATTACTCAAATCTCGTGTCCGAACACACAGCAAGCAGGCAATTGCATCCTTAAGACAAGCGAATGTCCCTAACATTACCCACGTGCGCAACATTTATTATAGTTTTTATTGAAAATTTATTTAATTTGTCACCTTCATCACGCAAGTGCCGAGACGGTATCAAGGGGAAAAGTCTGTCAGATTGGTCATCAGGTACTTCGCCGTTGATTGTACGCAGAGGCGTATTGTCGTGCCTCTCATGGCATGATTATTGTGAGTAAACGGCGCCTTCCTTGAGAGTAAGGTGAGAGCTAATATACTTTAATATATATAGTTGGGGTAAATAAACATAGTGACAGACATACCAACAATAGAACAATTAATCTCCAAAAATCTTGCTACTGCGCATACTGACCGTATGCGTGCGGATGTCTATAATAAGATTGCCGAGCAATTTTATGATAGTCAGCCGCTATATGCAATTGAGCTCTCGGAGAAAGCGCGCGAGCTCTCGCAAGAGGAGGCCTATACTGCAGGCGAAGCATTCAGTTATAGAAATTGCGGAGCAGGGTGTTTTGTCCTCTCCCGGTACTCCGAAGCTGTATCCTATCTGCAAAATGGACTCAATTTGTATGTTGAACTCGAAGACAAACCCGGACAGGCATCATGCTATAATATTCTCGGAATTGTCTATTTCTGTGTCGGGCAGTATGATTCGGCCCTTGAGGCTCAAAGCCATGCGCTTATGCTGCACGAAGATCTGGGAAATAAAAGCTCAATGGCCTCCTGCCTTGGGAATATCGGTAATATCTATCAGACAGTCGGGCAGTATGATGAAGCACTGAGCCACTCGCTGCGTGCTATGGCTATTCAGGAAGAATTGGGCGATGAATTCGGTGTCGCCGTCACAGCCAATAATATTGGCGGTATGTTCATCCGGATCGGACACTTGGAAACGGCACTCAAATATTTGGAACAGTCTATTGAGATATCGCGCCGATTGGGCAAGAAATTCGGGATGAGCAAGGCCTTGCGTAATATTGGTCAAGTCTTTGAACAAAAAGGAGATTACCATACAGCTATCGAATATCAGGCCGAAGCGATCATCTATACCAAAGAGCTTGGCGATCAGCAGGGATATGCCGTAGCTCTCTCGAATATGGGGGTCGCATATCAAAAAATTGATGACTGCAATACTGCTCTCTCGTATCATGTCACGGCTCTAAAGCTCGCAGTACAAATAGGTGCTAAGCAAGTACAGGTCGAAGTATTAAAAAATATAGGTGATTGCTACCTTGCACTCCGTAATTACCCCAAATGTCTTGAATATCTCGAAAAAGCACTCGAATTAGCCGAGAAAATCGAATCGCTCGATATGCTTGTCGAGGTGCAGTTTAGCTTCTCAAAAGTCTATGAAGCATTAGGCGATTACAAAACATCATTGCGGTGGTATGTCGATTGGTCGAAGACACGAGACAAAATTCTTGGCGCCGACAAACAAAAGCTTGTTGCTGTCATGGAAACGCGGCTGTCCATCGAAAAGGCAATTAAAGAAAAAGAAATCTTCCGGCTGCGGAATGTAGAACTAACCCAAGCATTGGATGAGCTCGAAGAAAAGCGTCACTCTCTCGCTGCAGCATATCACGAGATTGAATTGCAACAAGCACACAGCATTAAAGTTAATGCTGATTTAGAGATTGCAAACAGAAATCTCGTCGAGCTCAATAAAGAAAAGAATGAACTGCTCGGTATTGTCGCTCATGACCTGAAGAATTTTATTACCAGTATGGTGATTTCCGGCGAAAGTATTCGACGGTACTTCGACAAGCTCTCTCGCGAAGAAATGTATCGCATCGGCGAACGAATTGAAATCGTCGCTCAGCAAATGATGGGACTGATTCGCGGCCTGCTCGATGCTAATGTGCTCGAAAGCGGCAGGATTTCATTCGAGCCCGAAAAAGTCTCCCTCACCTCCATCGTACAATCGGTCATCGATTCATACTGCATTCAGACCAACAAGAAAAATATCAAGATCGATTTTGAGAATAGTGGTCCTCAACACTATGCGTTTGTGGATAAAGAACGTATCCTGCAGGTCGTCGATAACCTTATTTCAAATGCCATTAAATACTCACCGAGCGATAGCACGGTAATCGTCCGTGTCTTCGAAACACGTGGTATGATTCGCTGCGAAGTGTGTGACCAAGGCCCCGGACTCAGCATCGAAGATCAGCAGAATCTTTATAAACGGTTCCATCGACTGTCAGCAAAGCCCACCGGCGGCGAACATTCCACCGGTCTCGGGCTAGCAAATGCCAAGAAGCTGATGGAAGGAATGAATGGCACCATCCATTGCGAGAGTATCCTCGGCGAAGGCGCAACCTTCAGTATCGAGTGCCCGCAGATATAGAAGATGGTATCTCACGTAGGATTCGTTCTACGGCCCAAATAAACAAAAAAAGCTACTCACATGAGTAGCTTTTTTTGTAATGTCTTCTGCGTACGGGCAATCTTAGTTACGAATACCGGTATCCATCCACAACGAAATAATTCCTGTGCTGCCGGTATCGACTACAATTGGTTCGGTATCACCACCGAGTACTGTGTTCATATCAAATTCTGAGAGTTCTTCAACATTCACGAGATCAAGTACAGATGCGTATTTCATAATAAAATCCTTTTGTAAATTTCGTTGTTAAAAAATAAAGTAGCGCGTGAAAATTAGTTTCTGATACCGGTATCCATCCACAAAGAGATGATAGCCGTGCTGCCATTATCGACCACAACAGGAGCAGTATCGCCGCCGAGTACATTATTTAATTCAATGGTTGAGAGTTCTTCAACGTTGACGAGTTCGAGTATTGATGCGTATTTCATAGTAGTATCCTTTGTATAAATTTTGTTGTTCAATTAATAGACAGCATGAAAATTAGTTTCTGATACCGGTATCCATCCACAGGGAAATAATTCCTGTGCTGCCATTATCGACTACGATTGGATCTGTATCACCACCAAGCACATTGTTTAAATCGATTGTTGAGAGTTCTTCAACGTTAACGAGTTCGAGTATTGATGCGTATTTCATAAAAGCTCCTTAAAAGGATAATAAAAAGATATAATTTTAAATTTTCTGTTTGACTTGTCTTGCATGTTGTAAATACCATGCCAACTTTTACGGGATAATCTTCATAATGGGTGTACTCCATGCGCCTGTCCCTGCTGAATTCACTGCTGCCACCCGAAACCACAGCTTTTCTCCACTTGCCAAGCCGCCTAATAAAAATTTTGATTTTGTGCTCACCGATGCTGCAGACCAACTTGTGGATGTCGGCGGGTCGATACTGCGCTCGATGATGTAGCTGTTCGAACCCTTTACTGTTTTCCACTTTAGCTCCACCATCCCCGGATTGGCACCTTCCATAATCGAGAAATTCATTGGCGCCGGCAGCAGTCCTACAGGTGTTCCCTCTGCTCGTACCTGCATTCCGGCACTTAGGATTTTTGTCTCATCGCCTGCGCTTGCAAGCTCTACATAATTCCGTGCTTGCTTTACTAACTCTCTTAATTCCTGGCGCTTAGCGTCTAATGCCGATTGCTTTGTCTTTAATAATTGTTTCAAGCTCTCTACTTCCTGAATCGCCGCATCCACCTCCTGTGCTTTCGCATTTAATGCCGATGGTGCCGGCGATGGAGTAGGAAAACTCGGGTTGTTCGTAAGCCCGCTTGCAATTGTTTGTGCTGTGGTAATTATTCCCTGCACCGAAATCGAATTAATATCTAAACGTACTTTTGCCATTTGTTCACTTGCTTTGCTTGGTGTTGTATGATAATTGATTTTTCTTGTTACAAAATTACAAACATTTTTAATGCGATGAAAGTAATTTTTTTAATTTCTGAAATATTTTTTATTCTTTTATTTGGCAGAAATTTTAATTTCAATTTTATCTGTCGCAAAATTACAAACATTTTTAATACGACGCAAGTGATTTTTTGTGAAAATTAAAATATTTTTTAGAAAAGAGAATTATTAATTGTCAGAAATGAAATGAATGCAAATGAAATTTAATTCAAAACAAGCATTTTTGCATTCATTCTGTATAAAAATGAACGCAAAAATGCTAAAAATGAATGCAAAAA
>JBPOHH010000525.1:0-2155 GCA_052035765.1 Bacteroidota bacterium | reverse complement strand
AATTCGCCCCTACGATGGAATCTGGCCATTCCTCAATAATTGTCAGCGAACTAAAAGTCACCTCCGCGCGCGCATTCATCGGTCAAATTCTACCATTGGTTGAGTAGTTTTCGCAGTTGGTAGAATACTCCCATCCTCGGGCGCAACCAATCAGCCATTCAATAAGTACAATGCCTTGTAATTTTATTAACTCATTTCAAGGTATAGATATGATACGGTCACGTCAATTTTTTCAGCGTTCATTGCTGCGCGCTTCAATAGCAGCTTTTCTGTGTATGCTGCTCCTACCACTGACTACGACGGCTGCCGGATGGACGCCGCTCACTTCCGGCACGGGCAGCACGCTCAATAGTATTCAATTTATTAATAATCAGACAGGATTTATTGCTGCCTCGCCCGGTAGTGATATTGCCGATACGCTTCCGAGGCGCGGGCAAATTCTCCGAACAAACGACGCAGGAGCGAGCTGGGAACCGGTGTATTCCGGAGATTCAACGACTCACCTGAAGTCACTTCGGTTCTTCGGCGCGCAGCACGGTATAGCTGTCGGCTTTACGCTCACCTACGGTCCGATGAGTGAAAAGTATCATGGGGTAATTCTCCGGAGTGAAGATGGCGGCGCTACGTGGAACAAGCTGATTTTAAATGAATTAGATGATGTTGCGCTCACCTCGGTCAGTACATTTTTGGATACCAATCTTGTTGTCGTAGGCACTAAATCGTCGAATTTTGATTTTCAGGCGGTTATGCTGAGTTCACACGATCACGGCAAGACCTGGACGAACATCACGCCGCAGATTGAGGGATTGATAAGTATTATCAGAGTGATTTATACTTCACCGACGTCGGCATATTTTGATGGATTAATGTATTCTGCCGATGATATTATCCGGGTGGTGTATCATTCGACTGATGGCTTGCAGACGTGGGAACGGGTGACGATGCCGTTCGGTGAGAATATTCCGCACACGGCTTTTGACTTTTATTTAGATAATACCGGCATCGTTGCCGGGGTGGCGAAAAGTGGTCAGACGGAGATGTACCGCACGTCGGATGCAGGCAAGTCATGGACGAAGATTGGGGTGAATCTGCCGGACGGCGCGCTGATTCTCACAACGAAATTTATGAACCGTTCGCATATCATGGCGCTGGGTGAGGATTCATTGGGCTATAGTCTCATCCTGCATTCGGGGAGTGATGGCGTAAATTGGTCCTGCGAGAAAGACACATTGCACAGACACAGATTACAAGACATAGGATATGCTTATCTGCCGCAGATGCTCTATGGAGACTACGCGTATCTCGTTGGTGACAATGGTAGTATTCTCCGGAATAACATCACCGGCAACCCAAGTGCCGCACCGGTGAGTATCGAAGGAAAACGCCTGAAGTTTACGACTCCGCTCATGACGGTAAGTGTTCCGAAATCGGTGTTCGTGCAGTTTGATAACACCGAAGACGAAGTCCGGATCATGGTACCCGAGAATTTCGAAGCGTCGATTGAGAAAGATGGACCGTATGAACGGATTGTAAACGTAAACAAGGAATTTGCGCGCGGCGTGCGGGAAGTGTTTGTCCGATACAAGCCGACCACGAGCGGTTCGCACCGGGGTGACTTCGAGATAAAACACTATGCGTCAAGACTATTGCAAATACCCATGCTCGGAATTGCGCAACCGACGTCAGTCGAAGAAGTTGAAGGTAATCAATCTGCATTTACAATGAGTCCGAATCCTGCGTATGGAATGGTAGAATTTCGCATCACGCCATCAACATCCACGATGCAGGTACGCGTTATGAATATTCTCGGACAGCAGGTTGCGACCGCCTCTATTCCTGCGGGCATGCAGCAGTGGACGCTTGACACGTCTGCCTTACCGTCAGGCGTGTACTATGCACAGATGAATCAACATGTGAAAGCATTTATGAAGAGGTAATTGAGCATTCAAGAAATTAACATCTTGAAAAATATAACCATAGCCCATACATTTATTCATGGGATCACAAAAAAAAAATCCCGCTTTGGAGTGCTCCAAAGCGGGATTTTGTATGAATGGGGGAGAGGATTAATAATCCATTCCGCCGTGAGCGTGTGGCATTGCGCCTCCGCCTTTGTTTTCTTCCGGTTTTTCGACGATGGTTGCTTCGGTTGTGA
>JBPOHH010000156.1:0-3163 GCA_052035765.1 Bacteroidota bacterium | reverse complement strand
ACTATCCAAGAGGGCGGTGACGGAGTGACGGTGCTTGAGCTACGGTAATAGTTCGACAGGTTAATAACCGGCCGGATGATTTTGTGTACTTCTTTTATATTTAATGAGATAATTACTTTTTACTTTTTTCCGACGGAGTCTGATATGAAACGTGCTGTACTGTTTCTATGTGCTGTGCTGACAGCCATTTTTTCTGTCTCTGCCGGCGAAATGCCGCGATCACTTGCTTCCCCAAAAACCCCGTTAGCATTTATACAAAACAAAGGGCAATGGCCACGGGATGTGAAGTATGTAGCACAGACCGGAGGCATGAATGCCTGGATTACAACCTCCGGCATACGCTATGACTTCTATGTTTTGGAGATGAAAAAGCGTGATAAATCCGAACAGATTCTCGGTAAACATACACCTGTCGGCGGTACTATCCATGGCAATGTCGTCAGTATGGAGTTTGTCGGCGGTTCCATCCCGCAGGATGCACCTACACAGCTGCACACGACCTATCATAATTACTTCATTGGCACTGATTCCACAAAATGGGCGAGTAATGTACCGCTTTTTGGAGAAGTCACGCGCCGTGATATTTATAAAGGAATCGACGCACGCCTGTATTTTGACGGCGGGTATATGCGCTATGATTTTAATGTAGGGGCGAGCTCGGATCCTTCACAAATTTCCATGAAATTCAGTGGCGCACAGGGGACAACGGTCAATGCAAATGGTGAATTAGTCCTTAAGACCTCCGTTGGTGAGGTGGTGCATCAGAAATTGTTCGCCTATCAAGTCGTGAATGGCGAGCGGAAGCAAATCGGGTGTGCATTTATCTCCAAGGGGAAGAATACCTTTGGATTTCAGCTTGCAAGCTATGACCATTCCAAGCCATTGGTGATTGATCCAATACTTTACTCGACGTATTTTGGTGGAAATCAAGCAGATTACGGTAGAGATATAGGTTTTGATCCGGATGGTAATGTAGTTGTCGTAGGTACGACAATGTCCACCGTCAACGACCGATTCCCAATCAAAGATGGAATTTACCCTACCCTGAATGCTCCGACAGATGTCTATGTTGCGAAGCTAAAAGCTACTTTAAGTGATGTCCTATTCTGCACGTATTATGGTTCTACTGCCTCAGGTCCGGCAAGCGGAAATGATGAGGCGACGTGCTGTGCCGTCGATAACATCACCGGTGTCATTGCATTTGGAGGAGTAGTCGACGGAACTGCTCCCGGCAGTGGTCGTGATAACACCTATCATGGTCTTCTCGATGGGTTTGTAGCAAAGATCAATTCTAATGGTTCGGGTCTGATATGCGGTACAAATCTTGGCGGGGGCAATGAAGACCGTGTCAATGACCTGGTAACGGTTCCGTTTACCGGTGAATTTGTTGCCGTAGGCAGAACAAAATCCGTCGACTATCCAATCACATCCGGCGTCGTTCGGACGAGCATGTCCACAATTTTCAACTCTCCCCGCACTGACGGCTTTGTGACCAAGCTTACAGCGACCGGTGCTGCGTATGTATTTTCCACCTATATAGGCATAGATTCAGCGTTTGATGAGTGCAATGGGGTAGCATTAGACAAGAGTAATAGTATAGTAGTTGTAGGATCAACACGTTGCGATTTATTTCCACCTACGGCAGCTTTACCGAATACGAGGGTTGCGAGAGCATTTCTCTATGGGAGAGGGTATCGTCAGAACAACACGCGAACGGAATTAGAAGACGGGTTTATGCTCAAGCTGAGTACGACAGGGGCGACGATAGAACACGGTACACTCATCGGTGGAGATAAGTCTGATGTATGTATGGCAGTCGATGTCGATCAGTTTGGCTATGCAGTAATATGCGGTCATACGCAGTCATCCGATATTGGAGCAAATCAATTTGACAAAGTACTGAGCGGTTTTACAGATGGCTTTGCCTTACGTATCAGTATATCAGGCGGAGGTCCGACATTTGTCTCGTATCTTGGTGGGTCAGGTGATTTGGAATACATGACAAACATCAAATATTTAGACCAAACCGGAGCCATGGTAATTTGTGGGTATACAAATTCTGCTGATTTCCCGACAGGAAATTTCAATGAATTCTCCTACAAAGGCGGCACCGCCGACGGAGTATTGGTACAGCTAAAAAGTGATGGAACTGTCTGTGATTATTCGACTTTTGTCGGTGGAAGTACGTCCGATGATTTGTCTGGACTTGCCGTAAATTCTGCCGGAGATGTCTATGTGACCGGTTCGACGACATCCAATGATTTCCCAATGACTCCTGCCTCGATTCCATCAATAAGTAAACAAATCAAAGGGGACTATGATGCGGTCGTGTTGGCTATTAATACAAACTCAGTAACACTTCAACCTACCAAAGACACGACTGTATGTGCTTTTGTACCATTGACTTTATCGAATAATGCAACCGGAATCGGCACACTTCGCTATTTATGGTCTGATGAAGCGGCGGGTAATACCACAATTGGAACAACCCCGGAAATTACATTTACACCCACTGTATCGACGACGATATTTTTATCGGTTAAAGATGATAATAATCGCCCTAAATATGCTAAGTATAAAATTACCGTCAGACCTATTCCAATCATTACAACTGTTGAAGAAAAACGTACATGTGTAGGAAATACAATGACGTTGACTTCTATTGCAGGAGACCCCAAGAACATCATATCATGGTATGATGATGCTGCGGCCACTGTTCCTGTCGGAACCGGAGGCTCATTTTTGACTCCATCGCTTGCCAAATCAACAACGTATTATGTCGAATCAAAAGACACATCAACAGGCTGCACCAGCGGTCGTAAGCCGGTAAAAATCACAGTCATACCCGTACCGAGCGAACCAACCTTAGATAATGTGACCCAATGCGGCGGCAGCAAAGCAACACTTACTGCAAATTTCCCTTCGGACGTAAATTTCCGCTGGTATGATGCCCCGACCGGCGGGAATCTGCTCTTTGTGGGACGGACATTTACGACGCCGACGGTGATTAATTCCACGACAAGCTATTATCTCGAAACCCTCGATACGACAACGAATTGCACGAGCGTCAAGCGAACGGAAGCGAAAGTCATTATTCTTCCTTCGCCCCAACCGGTGATCAATGGTCAAAATGCTGCGTGCGTCAATTCATCAGGACTCAAAT
>JBPOHH010000627.1:0-2093 GCA_052035765.1 Bacteroidota bacterium | reverse complement strand
ATCGAAGGGAGACAAGGGCGAAGGAATTGATGTTCTGCTTGAATTGATGCTTGCTGTTGGCTTGCAGGTCGTTATCGATTTTATCGTGAGTATGATACACTTTTGGACAAAAAACGACTCCCTCGGCAAGGCATTCCTTTTGAGTACAGGTTTGGTGCTGGTGATTGGATTTTCGACTTGCTTGGGTAGCGCGATTTTGTGATGATGGATATCTATTTAAAATTGCGCACGCTTGCGCCGTTTGCGCCTCTTGCTTTATATCCCCTCCCATTAAACTCAAACTGTTAATTTCCCTTCACAGCCGTGCATTCCAAAAATATATTCCCGCCAAAACCGTAATGGTGTGCCGATTTATTCTTACTAATTGTCTTCTGACTCCTTACTCCAGCTGCTCCATGCTCAAACACATACTCCTCGTTTCTGTTCTTACCCTTATTTGTTCCTCACTTACCCTCGCTCAGCACACTGCCACTGTCACCGGCACATTTACCGATTCAAAGACCGTATCGCCGCTTGCAGCGACGACGGCTTCTGTGTATTTGGCGGCGACCGGCAAGGTAATTACCGGCGCGGTGGCGAATGGACGCGGAAATTTTACGATTCAGAATATTGGAAACGGAAAATATTATCTCCTTGGTAAATTAGTAGGTTTTGACTCAGTTCGTGCGAATTTCACGGTTAATGGCGAGGATACTATCCGCCTCGGAGTGCTGAAAATGCTCCAGTCAAGCGTACGCACCAAGGACGTGGTCATCGAAGAAATGGCTGAACGTATGACTGTCAAAGGCGATACCGTGGAATTCAATGCCAATCAATACAAGACCGACAAAAACGCCTCGGCCGATGAAATGGTCAAAAAAATGGCAGGTATCGAAGTACAGAACGGACAAGTCAAGGCACAAGGCGAAAATGTCAAGCGTGTGCTCGTCGATGGCAAGCCATTTTTTGGTGACGACGCTACCACGACCCTCAAAAATATTCCCTCCGAAATCATCGACCGCGTACAGGTATTCGACCAAATGAGCGATCAGTCGCAATTCACCAGATTTGACGATGGCGAACGCAATAAAACGCTCAATATCGTGACCAAAGCCGATAGACGAAATGGACAATTCGGTAAATTATATGCAGGTTACGGTACTGACGACCGCTACACTGCCGGTGGGAATGTGAATTTTTTCGGTGGTGAAAGGCGCATTTCTGTTCTCGGACTTTCGAATAATATTAATCAACAGAATTTCTCGATTCAGGATATTTTAGGCGCGACCAGCGGTGGCGGCGGGATGATGGGTCGCATGATGGGGAATGTTTCGCGGATGTTTGGCAGCAGTGGCGGACGCGGCGGACGTTCATTTGGTGGCGGTGGCGGTGGCGGAGTAAGCGACTTCCTCGTCTCGCAAAGTGACGGTATTACTGCTTCGAACGGCCTAGGAATTAATTACACCGATTCCTGGGGCAAGTCATTGTCGCTCACCGGAAGTTATTTCTTTAATTATACTGATAATGACGCCGCACAGTCCAGCAACAAACAGTACTTTTTGTCCGATATTCCTTCGCAATTTGTGGTACAGAATTCAACGAATTCCACCCAAAATATCAATCACCGCGCCAATCTTCGAGCCGACTATACTATCGATACCATGAGTTCAATTCTCTTCTCGCCAAAGCTCACCTGGCAAGGCAATGACAAATTAGCCTTCGCGCTAGCGACGACGACCGCCGAAGATACGATACTCAACACATCCAACACCAAGTCCACCAATGATAACACAGCTTATAATTTCAGCAGCGACCTCCTTTATCGCCTTCGATTCGCAACGGAAGGACGCACTTTCTCGGCAAATCTCACCGCAAATGCACGCAATAATTCCGGTACTCAAAATACCGACGCATTGAATTCTTTCCTGATAGGCACGACGCCGGTGATTGATACGCTCTTCCAAAACACGCCGAACTCCGGCACGACGCTCGGCTATGGTGGGAATCTCAGCTTTACCGAACCTCTCGCGAAGAACCATCAATTACAATTGACCTATAATTTCAATACCTCGCACTCAGAATCCGACCGCAGAACATATACTAAGGACACACTC
>JBPOHH010000015.1:0-2182 GCA_052035765.1 Bacteroidota bacterium | reverse complement strand
TCACACCCCAGCGCGGAGGATTCATCGCAATAAAATCGAGGATTTGATTCCGGAATTCACGGGCATACACATCCGGCAGGGCGAAATCTTCGCGATGACGCTGCGCCAAAAACGCTGCTTCGGCGAGAATGGGGAAATGCTGCATTCTTGCAAGTTCCCACGGAACTTTCACATCAGCGCCTTGGGTCGTGCCGTAGCGGAGGGATTTGTACCAGGTGTTGGTACTCCAGCGATAACCCGACTTGAAGTCAATTTGCCAGTCAATTGGCGTGTAGTCTTTATCGACGAGCGCGAATATCCGTTCAGATTCGGCGCGATTCGGCGGGTTAATCTCAGAATTAAGAATATCGTGAATGTTCGTATTCTCAAATTTCGAAGGAAATACAACTCCTTCAGTGCCAAGAGCTTTCATTCCATACTGAACGCGCACCCAACCCGAGCCAAGCAAGTCAAATTCGTGCTTGCAATACAGCGTTGCAAGCTCAGCAATGACCGCGCGGTGTGGGAGCAGGAGTTCATCCTCACGAAGAGAGAAATATGAATAAAGAGCAGGAATATGCTTGTCGGTCGAATACGTCTGCTGTTTCGCATCGCGGCGTTTAGCGAGCCGGCGTTTGAGAGTTCGTGCTGCAATTTCAACTGCTTTCCGCGCCGCTACATGCGGAGGGAGAGCGAGACCTTGTCTGATTTTTCGGAGGAGTTTCACGCCTATTGTCCTGAATGTTTTATTTTTGTAGGTGCAGCAAAATTACAACCATGCGCGATAAATGTACTCAAAATTCTTTACGAACTACTCCTCATGACTACTGCTACGCTCTATCTTCTCTCGGGTTCGGCCGATGAAATTTCCCGCCGCCACCGGCTAACTTCCCCACGCGTCGTTGCCTTTTCAGAAAAACAAATCCTTCATATCGGGCAGACGATAGCTCTGTTGCGGGCGGACACCTCCGATGAAATCTATTTCGGAGCTAAAGCGCTCGAACTCCAACGGTATCACCAAATTCTCAAGGGCATGATGTTTCTTGCCGGCAAAAAACGCGGCGCCCTCATCGACGAAAACGGCGTAACGCTCCCCTACTCACGTTCCCGCGTGGTGTTTATGGACTCTTTCCGTCTCGCAGGCGAGATATGTGCAGCGGTGTGGGTGGTGTGTGCAGCGGTGGTTGAGTTGGGGTTGAGGAGGGAGTAACGGGTTTTTGTCGATTGAATGGAACAGAGATCAGATACAGCGACATATTTTATAGATTAAGTATTTACGAACAGATGAGAATATTAGTAAGACAGAAAATTCTTCCTGTAATGAAAACAAAACACCGGTAGGGGCAATCCCTTGCGGTTGCCCCGGGTCGTGCACGATAGTACGTTCTACAGAAAATGGTTTTATGGCAAGTATTGATGGGCAACCGTAAAGGTTTGCCCCTACGACATGAATTGATGTATAATCGACGTGTCCACATTACAAACTTGAAAGACAACGCAACAACCTACATACTCATGAGGAAAATTTGGAACATACTTCTTCTGATATCAATTTTGACGTTGCCTACAGCGACCACTGCAAGCGACAGAACAGAGGACGACCCGAATGATACCGAAAATATCACGCGTATCCTTATGTATAGTATGCCTTGGTCGGTGCTCGTCAATGGTTCGGTCGAGCCCGAAGTACTCGTATCATCTTGGCTTAAAAGGCTCTATACTACCCTAGAGGTGCATGATATAAGTCTCCGCAGACAGCTTGATACTTTATTGAACGACATGGAGCCAAGCCGAGAGAAGCTGTATGATGTCAGGACGGTATGCTTACTCTATCGGAAAGACAGAGTTGATACCCTAAGTTTTTGGTCGGGTACGACATGCCGATTGAATGGGCATAATTACAACGTTCAGACACGCTCGGGTATCAACCTCGTTGATGTGATCCTCAAATTCCTACCTCATCAGGATGCACAAGATATTTTGTTTATCAGAGAAATTATGAATGATTCCAACCAAACCAGGAATTCACAACAAATTCCTGACGGCAAAGATTCTACGGAAAAAGCAAAGTAATGATGGGCTACCGCGAGGGTTTGCCCCTACGACTTGAATCGTTTCCATGATGATGAAAACAAAACACCGGTAGGGGCAATCCCTTGCGGTTGCCCCGGGTCGTGCACGATAGTACGTTCTACAGAATATG
>JBPOHH010000012.1:0-3527 GCA_052035765.1 Bacteroidota bacterium | reverse complement strand
TCCGGCGGTAAGAATGGCACGCGGAAGACGCTGTTATGAAGATGTATCAGCGGAAATCTTCACCATCAGCGGCGTCAGCGTGCCATTACCACATCGAGATTTTTACCGGATAAGAACCAACATTTTGGAACTAATCCCGGTCGGCAGGTGCACTTGCGCATAGTACACACCGCTTGGCTGATCTGTCATATCGAGGACAATTTCATCTGCAGAAAAGACGTTCTGCCGGAGCACTTCGACGCCGAGACTATTGATGACATGAATGGAGGTCGCTGTTTCCACACCCTTCAATGTAAAGCCGGTACGCGAGGGATTGGGAGTGATGGAAATTGCATCCTCCATTGCCACCGGATATTCCTTGACTGAGGTGATAGAGAGCGGCAGACCCAGCTCGTTCATGACGCCCCATGAGGCGTCGCTGTTGAACCATACATGTCCCTCATTATCAGCATAAACCCAGCAAACCCAATTACTTGTTAAAGGAGAATTTTTTGATGTATAGGCAGTCCAGGTCGTATCATTGAATTTTACAATACCTGCTCCTCCGGCGTAGGGGAGCGGACTATCGGTCAAGTAGTGGGAGGAGGTCGCCAGCCATTTGTTGTTGTATTTGTCAATGGCGATAGCATTCACATAATTCGAAGTGTGGAGAGGACTATTGGCATTGGTGTATAATTTCCAGAGTTTCCCGTCGTAACTGACGAGCCCTTCCATGCGTCCGAATGCCTCGCCGAGATCACTGAAATACGTGTCTTTGTTGCAGACACCCATCCACACGACACCTTTTTTATCGACGGCGATAGTGCGGATATACTCATGTTCAAGATCGGAATTTTCAGACGTAAAGCGAGTCCAGGTTTTACCGTCAAATTTAACTAACCCCTTGGTAGTACCCACCCATACATTCGTATCTTGAATGCTGATACAGGTGATGCGTTCATTCCTTAAGACTGAATTAGTGCTGTCAAAAGCAGTTACGTCTGTGCCCGAGATACGTACCAGACCCTTTGCGGTACCTGCCCAGATAATGCCGTTGCTACTTGTAAACGTATCGAGTGCCATTGCTGTAATACGGTAATCGGGAACAGCCGAGTTCTGTGGTGTAAAGTATGTTACATTCTTACCATCGAGACTCGTGCGTACCACACCGGACTGATAGGAAGGGATCCAAATTCTATTCTTGGCAGCGTAAATCATAGGTGGAAGGAAGGTGACGGGGAAACCGGACGGAGGGTCTGTAGCTTTCCACTGCTCTGCTGTAAAGCTGCCTCTCAGGCGGCGAATACCATAGTCAAAAGCAGCAGCATGATACCAGTACGTGTTGTGATCATCCTGTTGGAGAAAGCTCGGCGAACCGTTTTCTCTCGAGAAAAATCTCCATGTTTTACTCCATGGCGGCGGGGGAGACGCCAAAACATTGACATAGCATCGTGCAACTGTCGCCGGCTGCGTATTGGTCACGGACACTTGTATTGGATAAATACCCTGCTTCGTAGTATTTGCCGTGGTTTTGACCGTCAATAGTGTGCCCGTAAACGGAGCATTCACCGCTATGGATGACAAGCGAACATCCATAGCAGTCACACTCGAATAACCCTGCGGCGAAACAGCGAGCAACACCGATGCATCAAAATCCTTGGGAACCGTGATGCCAAGATTGAACGTAGCGGTTTCACCTGCCGTAACGGTGACCGTATCGACGTTGAATGTAATCGTAAAATCATTCTGCAGCGTGCGGGCTGTGAGTGCGCTACAGACCAGGAATATCGCGCTCGCGATAAGAGAGAGTGTTTTCATGGGGGCTTTCATCGAATATGGTAAAACGGTAAAGATTGTATGCAAGTCAAAATACCCGACGTATAGACAGTTACACCGGATTCACGGATACGTATCAGACGATACTGCAAAAATGGGAAGAAGAGTTAACATAACCAAAAAGTAATTGATGTATAGGTAATTACGTGGAAAAAATCAGGTGTCGGCATGATCTTCATGACATACCGACGGCGCAGATACCGATGAAGCATCAGCGAAAATCATAATCATCATAATCATCAGCGTACCCTCAGATAGCAAAGATTACCGATGAAGTATCAGCGAAAATCATAATCATCATAATCATCAGCGTGCCATTAGCACCGGCAAGATTTGTTCAGATAAAAGTAAATCCGTAGTTTCGCCCAAAACGCAAAAGAATGAAATTACAAAAGAAAACCAACCGATGAGCATCCTCCAAGGCATCGATATATTTCAAGAAGCTGCCAAACAAATAGAGAGACCATTACTTGCCGAAAAACAGCTTGAGATTGCCGTCGGTGTGTATCAAAATTCCTATTATTTGAAAGTCTTTAAGAATTCGTGGGCGAATTCCACGCCAAACGCGCTCACGGCAGATGCCCGTATTTTTTTCTCGGTGTGGGCAGATGAACATTCCCTCAAAACGTCCGCACTCAACTACAATATCCACGCCCTCAAGCTCCGAAAACTCGATGGATATACCATCACGAGCCGCGCATTTGCTGCTACGTTCAGAAAAGATTTTGAGAAGTATGCCGGTGAGTGGGAGAATGTGAGCGTCGCATTTGGTCCGCTGACACTGATGCAGGGTTGGGTGAATATTCCACTGTCAAATTATCAGAATGAAATAGTACAACTCGCATATAAGTTTTTAAAAATAGAACACTTAATTGACAACAATCTAACCAGATATATCAAACGAAAGGCGACATAATGAATACAAAAGCTACCACTGTCGATGACTACATCCTCTCCTTCCCAAGCGAAATTCAAGAACGTCTGACGCAGATTCGGACGATTATCAAAACCCACGCCACTGCTGCAGTCGAGAGCATCGGCTACGGCATGCCCGCCTACAAAACGCATGGCAAGCCGCTCGTGTATTTTGCAGCTTTTGCGCATCATATCGGCTTGTATGCTACGCCTTCCGGACACTCCGCCTTCGCCGATGAACTCTCAAAATATAAGCAGGGGAAAGGTTCGGTGCAATTCCCCTTGGATGAGCCGCTGCCACTTGAATTAATCGAACGTATTGTAGCATTCAGAGTGCAGGAAAATTCGCATAAAGCAACAATTTCTAAATAAAATATTTACTTGTAATTCATTCTAATTCTATGTCATTCCAAGCATATATCGATAATATTCAAGCCAAGACCGGGAAGAGTCTCCCAGAATTCAAACAGCTCGCCGAAAGCAAGGGTTTTCTTCTCGACGGCACCCTCAAAGAAGGCGTCAAAGCCGGTGAAATAGTCGCTTGGCTCAAAAGTGATTTTGACCTCGGACACGGACACTGCATGGCACTTTTTGCAGCGTTTAAGGGGAAGAAAGAGTGAGATGCCTCATTAACATTTCGAGCAAAAAATATGTTTTACCGCAAAGGTTGCGCAAAGTTCGCAGAGGAATTGTGGTGACTATCACTTTCGAAATGGAAAGCATTTATATGAAATTCGGTGAATCTTTGAGAACGTTTATAAATTAATTAATTATCTAAAAAATAATATTCTTAGCGA
>JBPOHH010000430.1:0-2242 GCA_052035765.1 Bacteroidota bacterium | reverse complement strand
GAATTGCATTCGCCCGACCCTTGCACGACGTGGGCGAATGCAATTCGCCCCTACGGTCATTTCACAAACTATTTATACTTCCGCTCAGCCCACTGAATACATGGCTGTATCCACGCATCAAGCGCTTTATAGAGAAAGCCGTGTTTGAGTCCGGTGGTGAGTTCAATTTCTTTAAAATGCTGTACGCCTTTCGACCTGTCTTTTAATTTTTGACAGGATTGACCCATCGTATCGCTATGTTCATAGATCGAGAGGATATTGCCGGTGAGGGAAATTTCGGGCATGCCTGCGATATCGTCGTCCGAACAGCACCCGATAAGTACGTAATTAACATCTTTATTTTTAAGACCACTGGATACGTACTGTGCAATATATCCGCCGCGTGAAGTACCGACAACGGTGATATCCGACGGCTTGGTGCCCCGGGCTATCAAGCTGTCGATTTGGTGGATGACCTTCTTGCTGTATTCTATGGGTTTGGTGTTTTTGGGTCGAATCTCGCTGATCACTCTGAAGTTCGCTTTCGTAAATGCTGCCAGTATTTGCTTGTACTCGCATTTTCCGTAGTCGGGATGTACGTCGTCGAGGGTGTAATTCTCGAGAAAGGCATTATGGAGAAAGATGATCGTTTTCTGAGCGCTGAGTGTGGTCGTGCTCAAGAGTAGAATGAAGGCAAGCAGTACATTTTTCATCATGAGCCATTACTCCTGAAAATGTTTGGTAATCCATTCGGCGATTTTCTGTGTGGCCTCGCCTGATGGCCAGTGTCCGCCTTTGAAACTAAAGAACGTGTGTTCTATTTTCTCCAGTTCAAGCGCATTTTTATACAGCGTTGCGGTCTGATAGGGGACGATCGGGTCGTCGCTGGCATGGCACAAAAACACATCAATTCCGTATTTACGGAGTAATCCGTAGCGTTCTAAGACCTTTGCTTCCGGATACATACTCGCGCAGATGGTTATCACAGACTTCACGCTTTCCGGGTGGCGCGTGGCGACGACATTCGCATAAAACCCGCCTTGTGAGAATCCCATGATGATGGGGAGTTCTTTCTTGAGCGGCAGAATTTCCTCCGCTTCCTGAATCACACTATGATACCAGTCGGCGGACGAGAAAATTATATCATCTTTGAGCGTATCGGGATAGCCGAGATCCTCACCCATAGCCGAGAGGCGCAGGGCGAAGGTCATCGCAGATTCTTTGAATTTGATATACGGTGCTTCGGGGCAGACGAAGATAACATTCGGTAGATTAAGCTGTTTTGCCCAGCGGAGAATGATATTCGGGTCCTGACTGTTGCCATGGAGCAGGAGCACGAGATTATACTTTTTCTCATCATCAAAGTTAGGAGGATAGAGCACACGGTAGCGTCCGAACCTTTTTTGCGGGGCGAATTTAATCGGGAATTCTGCGACCTGATCTGCGTTCCACTTAAATGCCTGCACGAGTTCATCATAGCGGCGGGTGAAGCGTAAGGGAGTAAAAGTAGAATCGGTCGTCAGGACTTTACTATTGGCGCAGCCAAGTTCGGCGGCTGTTTTGAGCGTCTCGAATGCTTTCTCGGGTTGACTGAGCTGCATATAGCACCGCGCGAGTACGACTGCGCTTTCGCCGTCGCGGGGATTGACTTTAATCCATTCCTCGAGCAAGCCGGCTGCTGCTTTGATATTTTTACTTTTGATGGCTTCTTCGGCACGTTCGCGGTAACTCCGCGGGTCGGGTTTACCTTGTGCCAATGCAGAAGAGTGTGCTGTGAAGATCAGCAATACAAAGAAGATAGGAGAGAACCACGAAGAAAGGGAAGCGTAGAATTTCATGGGTACGTCGAATCAAACCGGAAATGAAAAAGGCAGTCTGAAACTGCCTTCGTCTGAACTTACAAGTGCCCGGAACAGGACTTGAACCTGCACATCCAATGGATACTACAACCTGAATATAGCGCGTCTGCCAGTTTCGCCATCCGGGCTTCTTGGGCAAGCTGTCACTTGCATGTCTTGGAGGAGAGGGAGGGATTCGAACCCTCGATAGAATTGCTCCCATAACGGTTTTCGAGACCGCCCGATTCAACCACTCTCGCACCTCTCCGTGAGTGTTGTTACTGAATTGAGGCGCAAAAATACAAACTGCCAGCCACTCGGCAAAGGGCTTTTGAAAATTTATGGGGTTTCCGTATTAAAATATCGTGCGTTCGCGACAACAATAGTGCCTGCATTCGAGAAGCCCAACGGGCTTCAATTTCAAT
>JBPOHH010000223.1:0-5495 GCA_052035765.1 Bacteroidota bacterium | reverse complement strand
CGCCTTCATAAATCACCGTCAGATCCATGATACTGTATGAGAAAATCGAATTATCGCTTTGTACATCCACCGGGCGTATGTATCCTGTGAGAGTAATTGATTGATTCTCACCATTGAGCTGAAACGTGCGTTTGCCTTCGATTTTCATATTTCCGTTTGCCTCGACTGCCGTGACTTTTGCGCTGAGTCGGGCACGGAATTTCTCGTTGCGCGAGGTTTGCCCGCGTCCGTTGAAGGTGTTCCCGGTTCCGAGGGAAACACTACCATCAAAGCTTGTGCTCCCGGTCGAGGCGCCCACACCACCGGACAAATCGGTCTTCGTTGACTGTGTTGTCGTGGCTGAATTATCGGCAATCGTCTCTTCGACAATCATAATTGTCACCGCATCACCGACGCGGTATGCCTTCACATCCGAGAAGAGTGAGCGGCTGTTATTCTGCACAAACTGCGCTTTAAGTGGCAGCATGCAACATATTGACATAATAATTAGATACAGTAGCTTCATTTTATTCCCTTTCAGATAAAGTTGCACCGGGACTCCCGATAAAAACGGTATGATTTTCCTGTAAAATTCCAGTGAGAATTGAATTGGTACCCAGACGCATAATGCGAACAGCTTCGCCGGGCATTGCATCATTGAGCACTGAGCCTCGCGTGCGGATAATCACACTGCCTGACTGTACCATGATATCGGCAACCATTCCGCGGCGAACGCCGCCTGCCTCGGTGATTGACGACCGGGTAATGATACCGCCTTTTTGAATAGTCCTGCGGGCAGTCGCGCCCAGGATCTCATCACGAGACAGCAAGTCTTTATCTGCATAAGCAGTTACATCACGACGCTCGATGGTAAACTGTTCACCGGATATCGCAGAAGCATAGCCGATAGCAGATGTCGCTACCGCTACATCACGGAATATTTTCACTTGTACAGGCACCGGCACCCGTCGCACGACACGACCGGCAATCGAAAATTCAATGACGACATTAGTGACGCCCCGGAGAGTTTCCTTTGTGGCGCTGCACTTTGCCGACACGCCCGACTCCTGAAATCCCTGATCGGCAATACTATGAGCGACCAAGACTTCGGCGTCTTTGCCTGCTGTCTTCTCGGCATAGGCAACCACCGCCTGACGCAGCCGGTCTCCCGAAAAATATGCCTGCGCCTGTGCGCCGAGCGTGAGAGTGACCGTACCTAGTAATAAAAGCGCTATTTGTTTGAAATTACTCATAGTTTTGGTGATTATTCACCCCACATTATCGTTTTAAATTGGTCGCCGTTGAGAGAATATCATCAGCTGTTTTTACCGATTTGGAATTCAGTTCGTATGCCCTTTGCGCTACAATCATATTCACCATTTCCTGCACGAGATCCACATTGGATGCTTCGAGGTGGGACTGTACCACTTCACCGGTATTGTTAATTCCCGGCTGCTCGGTAGTCGCCCTGCCCGATGCCGGCGTTTCGGTAAAGAGATTATCCCCCATAGCACGTAATCCTGCAGGGTTCACAAATCGCGCAAGCTCAAGCTGACCAATGACTTGTTCGTCGGCAGTCGCATCCGTACGTACACTGATAACGCCATTTTTGGAGATCTTAGTCTCGACGGCATTATCGGGAACGGTGAGACCTGGTTCTAAGATATACCCTTGAGAATTAACGATTTGACCATTTTTATCGAGTTTAAACGAACCGTCGCGTGTATAGGCGAAGGAATTATCGGGCTTTCGCATGATAAAGAATCCATCGCCCGTGATAGCGAGGTCGAGCGCGTTATTGGTCTGCTGAATATCGCCTTGGGAGAACTGTTTAGTCGTCGCTACAAGTTCAGTACCGGCACCGATTTGAATTTCATTCAGCGGTTCGGTACCCGTTGATTGGGTATTACCGGCTGCGCGGATATTCTCATACAGCAAGTCTTGAAATTCGGGGCGTGTTTTTTTAAAACCGGTTGTATTGACATTGGCAAGATTATTCGAGATAATTTCGACGAATCGTTGCTGTGCTGTGAGCCCGGTGGCTGCTGTGCGTAGTGTTTTATCCATTGTTGTAGAGGATTTGTAATTCTATGATTATCTTTAAGTTACTTTATATATTTTAACGCAACGGTGCAAAGGGCGTTAAGAATTATAGCGGTTAATCGCCACTATCTTTTCTAGTTATTACCCGAACCTGCCGACATCGATACTTCTATCGAGCGTGCCGTCGTTGGTTTGGATTACTTTTTGCCCCATTTCGAACATTCTCTGGAGTTCGATCATTTCGACCATTTCTTTGATAATATTGACATTAGAATTCTCGACATATCCTTGTTTAATGCTGACATCGGTCTGCGCGATAGGGGTAGTAATTGTCTCTTCGGTCACTGAGAAATGCGAACCTGTTTCGCGCTGAAGTGTTTGGGGATTCTCGACATCGGTGAGCTGAATGCGTCCTACGGTCTGATTATTCACAAACACATCGCCATTTTCCTTTACGCTGAGGGTGAGGGCTTTGGTGTCGTCGATGGCATTTCCGCCCATTTGTTGCTGCACATAGATTGCACCATTTTCGCCGAGGAGGGCGAGTCCGTCGGGTGTTTCGATCTTGCCGTCAGAGCCGAGCGTGAAGTGTCCTGCGCGTGTAAGGTATTGATTTCCATCGCGATCTTCGACCATGAAGTACCCTTTTTTGCCGTCAATAGCAAAGTCGAATTGATTCCCCGTACGTTCGGTCGCTCCTTGGGAATAGTCGGTAAAAGTATCGGTAGGTGTATCATCGTGTTCGACATCACCCTTCGTATTATTAAGGTTTTCCTGCGCCGAGATGAGCGAGCGTTCGAAGGCGGACTCGCGCTTAAATCCCACGGTATTGGCATTGGCGATATTATTCGACAGCACTTCGAGGCGTGTCTGCTGCGGCACCATGCCGAGGGCGGCTGTGTAGAGTTCTTTAAGCATAATTTACGGGAGAATTGGTTGAGAATTCGAGTCAGTCTGATAGACAAATTCGAGAATTTCTGCCGCGACATCGCACAATTCGGCGGGCACGGACTGCAGCACGACCATCGAGGTAATTTGCTGTAAAAGCTCGGCATCGATATAAATCGGCGTTCCTTTTTCGATAATTTTCGCCATGATTTGTTCGGCAAGCATGATGGTGTCACTGTCAGTTTCAGTCTCGAATTCAGAGGCTTGATAAGCTGTATTCATCGGATAATTCATAGAATTTAGCGTCGTTAATAGGTTTGGTCAAACTGTTCTCCACGCGCAGATAGTACAAGCGATGTGCCAAATGATTTCAGCAAAGCATGTAAAAACAAACAAGTATATTTTTAAGGGAGTTACGCAGTCGAATCCTATCATTTTCGGTTGATATTTTTCAAGTATAGGCGACGATTCTGGCGATTATTGGTCAGGTGAGGGATAATCATCAGGAATGGTAAAAAGATACATTGTAGAGGAATGATACGGAAGGTGGTTGTTTTTTTTGGGTGAGTAGTAATACAATAGCCCATAGTTTTGGCTATGGGCTGTGGGGGGAAGTAAAGTTGTAGAATGTCATCATTATTGATTTCATTCAACAAAAAGCAAACTCAAATTTCTACAAATACAAGACCTATCATCAAATTAGATTTTTTTGACTAAAATTTCCGTAAAAATATTTTTATAATGTAGATAGATTCCTTTTTTCCAGTCAGACAGACCATCTTGAAATATGCGATTGACTTTCTTACTCAAAAACTCAGAAGGGAATTGCAGATGCTCTAATAAATTGATTGAGAATTCTCTTAACTCGCGATGGATATTTGTCAAAGATTCTTTAGGTTCAAATGCTCGGTATACTGGATTATACCTTACAGAATTTCTTTTTGAATAATGCATAATACTAGAATGTACTGCCACATTATTTTTCTGCAAAAAATCAGCTGGTGCTTTTCCGATGGAGATTTTCATAGGGTTTCCAAGAATTTCCAACTCTTCCTCTAATAGTGGCAACCATCTTCGGTAGCGATCTGTTCGTTGTTTTCCTGCATTTTTTGTTAGCATTGCACCTTTTGAAATATCCGTAACATAATATTTATATTCACCCTTACAGAGATAATGAAAGGCACAGTAATGAAGAATAAAATCCTCTTCTGAAAACAAAAAATTCATTCTTTCAAAGCGTAACTCTTCGGGAAATTTGCTTGGATTCTTGAGTAGTCTCTTTTCTTTTTCCATCCATTTTAACGATGGCTCCATACCAATAAGACAAAATTCTGGCGTGGTGCAAATTGGCGGATTCGGCATATAAAAGGATTGAATTTCATCTTTTATAGATTCCTCAATTACCATTCTATAAAAGTCGTTTTCCAAATCTTTGAGCTTTTTCATATAGTTTATCCTATTGTTAGACAATATTCAAGTAAATCAACCAACCACACTATCAAGAATCTGTCCGCATCTGCTTTAGTGTGACCTTTATCAATCAAGAAAAGTTGCTTTTATTACTTGAATCCAAATCAATCTATTTAACCTGACTCTTAATCTTGTCTATTTGTTCCTTCATTTTATCGATTTTTTTCTTTTGTGCTTCTAACTCTTTTGAATTATTAACTTTTAGTTTGTCAAAAGCAGTCTTGTATTGAATTTTAATGCTTGGCGACTTACATTGGTCAATACCTTGTTTTGCATGCTCTACCAATCTTACATGCTTTTGTTTTAGTTGGTCTAAACTTTTCTTCTCTTTTTCAATCTGCGTTTTAATACCATCTATTCGTTTTTTAGCATCTTCTTTTGTCATGACATTTCCCTTCCAATTGTAAAATAAAACAAATTAACCCTTAAATTCTTTACCGCCGGAGCGGTTTTTGAAATACATTTTACCATTATCCCATTTTAGAACAATTCCATTATCTTGGAACCTTGTTTCTGTAATGAGTGTTCCTAACTTACTACCATAGCTAACCTCAACAGTTGTATGACCTTCTGTCAAAAAAACTTTGCCGTCTTTATACGTTATTGCATAACTTTCTTTACCATCATAGATACCTTGGGAGACGTGAACAGCATCAGATTTTCCGACCTGAGTAGTTGAATTTCCTTCTTTTCTATAACATTTTCTATCTTTGACAAAATATGAACTTGGCATAATAACCCTATGAAAAATATTTATGTTAAATCACATTTCATTGTGATTCTAAATTGTATTCATTCAAGCTCCTGCATTCTTTTCGTTTTTCAGGATTGTTAAAAAGTCCCTCTCAACCTCTTGTTTGATTAACTTATTCAAAATTAAAGCAATTCCACACACCCTTTCCCCCAAATGTACACCCACAGCAATCCACTGTACAACACCTGCATTATGATGTACAGAACGGGTAGTCGGTTACTTTGAAATTGAAGGGAATTGACGGGTGGTATCTATTGGCTGGTGAATTAGTTAGCAGGAAGTGACAATCTCAACGCCGCTCACAAACTCTTGGCAAAATGGCTGAGACGTTCCTTAAAATCGTCCTTTTTGTTCTCGGAAA
>JBPOHH010000185.1:0-5385 GCA_052035765.1 Bacteroidota bacterium | reverse complement strand
TTGTAGCAGTTATTTTAATGTCAATTCCTTCCTATTCTCAGCAAGCTTCCGAGCAAAAACAGCCGGAGAAAAAATGGTTTGAGAAAATCTCGTTGCGCGGCTATACTCAGGTCCGATATAATCGCTTGCTCGAAACAAATTCCAGTCTCAAATGCGAGCAATGCGATCGTTCAATCGGCGAAAACGGCGGTTTTTTTATTCGCCGCGCGCGCTTGATTTTTAGCGGTCAGGTGTCGGATAATGTATTTATATATATTCAGCCCGATCTTGCATCGACATCCGGTGACTTGCATTTTGCGCAATTACGCGATGCGTATTTTGACCTCTCCATCGACAGCTTGCGGGAGTTCCGCTTTCGTGTCGGACAAAGCAAAATCCCATTTGGATACGAAAATTTGCAGTCCAGCCAGAATCGCCTTCCCCTCGACCGTGCCGATGCGACCAATAGTGCATTGCCGAATGAACGTGATCTCGGTGTGATGTTTTACTGGGCACCGGCTGCAACGCGAAAACTCTACAGTGACTTGGTAAATAAAGGCTTAAAAGGCACAGGAGATTACGGCGTTTTCGGCTTTGGTGTCTATAATGGTCAGACTGCCAATAAGCCGGAGGCAAATAATGACCCATATATTGTAGCCCGACTTTCGTATCCAATTGAAATCGGCGATCAATTAATCGAACCCGGTATTCAGGGATATACCGGCAAAATTGTTCCGCTCTCCACGACTGCCGGTGTCGTCAAAGGTGCAAGCTACCTCGATGAACGTACTGCAGTATCGATTTCCTTGTCTCCCAAGCCGATAGGTTTTCTTGCCGAATATAATTGGGGACATGGCCCGCGTTTTCAGGCAGCTAAAGATACGACCGAGAAGAATCGCATCGAATCATCAGCACTGGAAGGCGGATTCGCCACACTGTACTACAAGCTTGACGTGGCAGGACAGCATTTTCTGCCGTTCGTACGGGCGCAGTATTTTAAAGGTGGCAAAAAGCAGGAACTTGATGCACGGTATTATGATATGAAAGAACTCGAAATGGGTGTCGAGTGGCAGTTGTTTGCAGCTTTTGAGTTGACTGCTTCGTATGCGATGAGCGAGCGCAACACCAGCGATGCTGCGAAAATTACCAACAATCAAAAAGGTAACTTTCTGAGATTGCAGGCACAGTTTAATTATTAATACTTCGGGGATTTAGGGAAAAATAAAAGCCACTTTGGGTTCAAAGTGGCTTTTTGCATAGAAAAACGCCCGGAACCACCTGCCCATGTGAAAGTAAAGAAGAGATTGCCGACGATGATGGCTTGCCAAATGCAGGAGGGGAATCAATTCTGAGAAAAGTTTGACAGTGAGCCAAAGTCGTGGTATTTTTGCGCTTGCAGTAGTACGGAAGATTCAGATTCCTCAATTCACTTCAATAATGAAAATTCAAACTCTTACGCCTATTCTGGCTGGGCTGTTCTTTGCGCTTTTTGCATCCGGCACCGCACAGAAGCTCAACGATGTGCATTCATTCGAACGCAATGTGCAGCGCTCGGCTTTTGTGGAAAATAAAGGTCAGTGGAATGCTGCAGCCGGCTACATGGCACAATTTCCCGGTATAACAATGTGGATAACGCCGACGGGATTTGTCATGGATGCAAGCACGCAGCAAGTGCAGAATTCAGCACAAGTACGGGATAAATTCTCTCGAAAGTCGTCTGCAGTCAATGGTGGCACAGTCGGGCAGGTCGTCTCTGTGAATTTTGTCGGTGCGCAGCCGGCCCGGATGAAGGCAATGGCAGCACTCGAAGGGGTGAATCATTACTTCGTCGGGAATAATCCCGCACAATGGGCACGCAATGTACGCCGGTATGCTTCGCTAATGATGGAAGAATTATATCCTTCAATTAATACAAGACTTTACGCGCGCGATGGGGCGTTTCGGTATGATGTGATCTGTGCGCCGAAATCGGACGTATCGGCAGTACGATTAGAGCTTCGCGGGGCAAGCGGTCTGTCACTTTCGGCGACGGGTGATGTGAAAATTGCGACTCAAATCGGCGCTCTCATGATGGGCAAGCCACTGGCGTATCAGATGATTAACGGCAAAAAAACTATCGTTGAATGTTCTTATACTCTCTCGAATGTCGATAGTATGATAGGATTTGCATTAGGAGCGTATAATTCTGAGTATGAACTTGTCATCGACCCTCCGGTCTTCTCGACATTGTTAGGCGGCAATCAGGATGATATGTCGAAAGCAGTCACAGTCGATACCAATAAATCCGCCTATATCACCGGCGAAACCACTTCACCGAATTTCCCGATGACTCCGGGTGCGTACAAAAACTCATCGACAAGCAAGGATTCGTTTATTTCAAAATTCACACCGTCGGGTACCGGGCTCGTCTATTCAACCTATGTCGGCGGTGACAATGGTACCGATGTAAGTACCGGAATTACCGTCGATTACAATGGTCATGCCTTTATTACCGGATTCACCTCCTCCAAAGATTTCCCGACGACCGATGGCTCGAAAGTCAAAAATCTCGATGCGGGCTCGGATGCATTTGTCATTAAACTAAAACCCGACGGTTCAGGTTTTGTCTATTCGACCCTCATCGGCGGACGCAATGATGACTTCAGTAACTCTATTGTTATTAACCCCGCAGGTGAAGCAGTATTCTGCGGTTACACGGCAATTATCAATTCCAAAAGTGACTTCCCCATCACGGCAGGCGCCTTTCAGACTACCGCCGCCGGTGGCGCGCTCGACGGCTATGTGATGAAATTAGACGCATCCGGAAAAATGCTCTATTCGACTCTCCTCGGCGGTGATGGCGATGATTATGTACGCGCCGTAACGATGGATGTACTGGGCGCTATCTATTGCACCGGGGAAACAATCTCGCAGAATCTCACCTTTCCGACGACTCCGCAGGCAATACAGAGAGCGCATCAGGGTAGCTTCGACTGCTTCGTGACGAAATTCTCGCCGCGCTTGGATACGCTTTTGTATTCGACAATTTTGGGCGGACAAGGGGATAAAACCGGTGATGACCGCGGCACGAGTATCGTGGTGGACTTGGGAGGATTCGCGTATGTGACCGGCTTTACCAGCTCGGCATCATTTCTGACGACCGCTACGCCACTTGCGTATGATACTACATTCAATGGTAATTACGATGCATTTGTTCTCAAGTTGAATCAAATAGGCAGCCGTTTTGAATACTCGACATTTCTTGGCGGTGCCGGCTACGATGAGGGCAATGGAATTGCTATCGACGCCTGCGGGGCTGCGTATGTCACCGGTCGAACCTATTCTCCGACATTTCCGACGACGAGTAGTGCTATCGATACAGTCTTTCATGCAGCAGGACCGGATACCTTCTCTGATTGCTTTATTACGAAGTTCAACTCTACAGGCTCAATCGTCACCTACTCGACCTTTATCGGAGGTTCGGAAGACGACTATGCAATGGCAATTTTTGTCGATTCGACCGGCGCGACGTACATGACCGGACAAACGCGGTCGGCGAATTATCCGCGCACAGCAGGCGATGCACCCGCCGGAGGACAAGATGCATTTCTCACCAAAGTACAAGTCGGTATTCTCCCGCTCTCACCTCGTTTAATAGCCGACGGACCGCTTTCTTTCTGTGGCGGTGGGAGCGTGAATATTGAAGCTGAAGATAAATTCTATAAAACCTATCAGTGGTTCCGCAATGACAGTATCATCCCCGGTGCCGTGACCCCACGCATCACCGCCGCCGACAGCGGACTCTACCGCCTCGACGTCACCGACCTCAGCGGTTGTATCGGTATCGGCAGCATGCACGTGCATGTTCGCCCGGTGCCAACGCTCGAAGCAGGCAAGGATATTGTGATATGTCCGGACTCAACAGCGCAGATACGTATTAAGACCACAGACTCTATTCGCAGCTATAAATGGTCGCCAATTACCGGACTTAGCAGCGATACGATTCCCAATCCCACCGCCAAGCCGCCATCGACCATCACGTATTTTGTGACCATTGTCGATACAAGCGGCTGTACGAATACCGACTCCGTGACGGTGATTGTGCTTGACTCGAAGTCCATCACGCTCGTGCCGCCGACTGATACGCTCATTATTTGTCCGCAGGACTCGATTACTGCACAAATGACCATCAGAAATTCGGCGATTATTACCCAAAAACTCTCGATTACGGCCACCAACCCGAATTTCCTCGTGCTTTCCGATACGGCGACTGTAGCAGCCAACGACTCGGCAGCGCTTCTTGTGCGATTCCGCGGGCAGGCAACCGACGGCGTCTATTCAACCGATATTACGGCGCTTGATCAATGCGGCACTGCGCATATTTCTACGATTAGCATTCGCGTCGGACGCCCGGTGATAGCCTTTTCCGCGCCGAAAGATACATCAATTTGCCAGCAGGACTCCGCTACATCACGTCTCACACTCCATAATAGAAGTAATGTGACGGCGACGCTTGCCTTCTCCGGCGGCGGCGGGAAATTCTCAGTAACTCCTTCCACGGCCGTCATTAAAGGCGGTGACTCAGCCATCGTTGCGATGAATTTTGCCGGAAATGGCGGTGGCGTCTATTCCTCTATGCTGCGTGTGAGCGATCAATGCGGCAAGCAGGACTCGGCGAGTTTTCGGTTCATCGTGCAGGCAATTCCACTGAAAATTGCCCTCTCCTCGCCCGCGCAAGACACAGCAAGAGCAGGAGTTACGCGTACGGTGAATGTGGAGGTCGATAGCATCAATGTGCTCAACAATTCCACCAACAAACAAGTGACCTTCACGCTCGAACATGAGCAAACGACGCTGGAATTTGATACCGTGCTCGCCGGACAGTGTACATTTACCCAACAAAAATCTCCCGGTAAAACAGTTATTTCGCTTTCAAATTGCAATCCACTTCTCCAAAATCCAATCGCGCAGGTGCGGTATAAAACTGTCGTCGGCACCACGCTTACGCCCGTCGTGCGCCTGACAAGCGTGACGGTAGGAGACCGGTGCATCGCGCCCTCGGCCGCAGGAAATGATACAATTCGTTTGCTGGCATATGGTTGCGAAATTACAACCTTGAACGTGCAGCTCTTCACCTCAGCACTCCGATCGGTTTTCCCGAATCCATTATCACAGTCAGCGACCATCGAATACGCCACGGTCGAGCAAACACCGGTGAAAATTACAATTCTTAATTCTCTCGGACAAGTCGTGCGCACGGTGCTCAACACGCCCCATAATCCTGGCGTGTATCAAGCAACGTTTACGTCAGACGGACTCCCGCAAGGCGTGTATTTCTTGGTACTTGAGGCAGGCACGCTCCGCGAGGCGAAGGCGATGATGATAGAGTGATAGGGTGGAGGTTTGTACTGTTTTTGTACCGCATAG
>JBPOHH010000032.1:0-14592 GCA_052035765.1 Bacteroidota bacterium | reverse complement strand
ACTTTGATAGATACAGGGTCGGACACACACTCAGAGCCATTTTTGCTCGTAATCACGAGGCGTGCACTGAAAGGGGATTCATTCGTTACGGTTTCTGTCAATTCAGCGCCTTTGGTTTCTTTCCAATCCCAAGTAAATGCAGGCTCTTTCACTCCTACATTTTTCAACGTATTCCATGCTTTTCCATCACGAGTTACTTCGATTCTCCGTGAAGCAACGAGTTCCTCTTCGATACCATTCTTCATGGTAAAATTCATTTCGAGTGGAGAAGGGAAGATCTTTGGATCATTATCATAGATTGGGCGCATGACTTGCCATACTTCTTCAGGGTCACCGCTGAACCAGAGTTCAGAGCGTCTGTTTTCGATAATAGAGAATGCTTTACTATTAGGATCTCTATCGCCGGTTGAAGAAGGAGTTTTAGGTAAGTTACGTTTATCAATACTCATACGTTCAGCAGGAATTTGCCATATATTTTTAAGATAATCATAGACAATCTGAGCACGTTTTTCAGATAATTCGAGTGATTTCTCACTTGGTGTGACATTATCATTATTACCCACGATTTGTACTTTGACGGTTGGGTGCTTAATCATGCGGTATCCAAAGATATTGAGCACATGATAATACTTTTCAAGAGTACCGCCTGGGATACGTTCATCGGAGAAGCCGGCTGTTTGAGCAGGGCTATTGAAGAGAACGTAGCGTTTTGGGAATTCAGCCGAACCTTCATCGAAGAACACATAGTTTAAGAGAGGATAAAGGTCGATTGTTGCAACTTCTTCCATGACAAGACCTTTCCATCCGACGAGACTTGGGTCTTTTTTAGAGGCGCGAGTAATATAGTCAGAAAATGCCATTTCAGCGCCGATGACAGGGCGTTGACCGAGTTTGAGTTCGACGCGAACTTCGATTGGTTTGCCGGCTTCTTCTTTATCTTTTGTCTGTCCTGGCTTGGTCACGGTGACAATTTTTTTGGTTTGTCCGTAGGTAGGATTTTGCGCTGATATTTCGAAATTAATTTCCTTCACGGAGTCTTTGGGATTACCATAGTCAGCAGGGAGGACAACGAGCTCAAATTCTTTATTACCTGCTGTGCTGAGTGTGTCATAATAGACGGAGCCGGTGACAGGATTTTTAATTGTAATAAAGGCAGGGATATTAGCATTGGTACATTCATCGATCACAATACCTTTGACGATAGTAGAGCGGAAGAAGGATGGAACGAAAGCCATAAAGATATCAAGATTGCCTTGGTAGCCTGCGATATCCGAACGAGTTGAAGAGAAATAGAGCACACGACCGGAAGCAGAGAAGGTAATAAATTCTTCTTTTTCAGGTGTATTGATAGGAGCTCCTAAGTTTTCTGGCTTCGACCAGGATTTACCATCGGTACGAGAGAAATAAAAATCCTGATCGCCGAGGTTTGGCTTGTGTCCGTCGGATGCGAAGAAGAGAGTTTGGTTGTCAGCAGCGATAAACGGTGAGCGTTCTTTTCCGTCGGTATTAATAGTAGGACCGGCGTTGACGGCCTGTTTCCATTCTTGGGTGTCGAAGTCGTAATCTGTGTACCAAATATCGAAGTTATCGCTTCCGTTGGGTCCCGGTCTGTTCGAACTAAAATAAATACGACTTTTATCTGGAGAAATAGAAGGCTGTGAATCCCATTCTTCTGAGTTGACTTTACGTCCTAAGTTTTTTGGTTTAGCCCATTTATCGCCGTCAATTTCGACGATGTAGAGATCGCAATCACCGAGACCGTCGGGACGTTGGCAGCCGGTGAAGACGAGAGTTTGCTTGTCGGCAGCGATAGAAGCTGCACCTTCATTGAGCTGCGTATTAACGCCTAAATTACCAAGCTCTTTGGTAGTGTCAATATTGAACGGTTGGAAGAATACTGTATCGAGGTCATTATTCTTTTTGGCAGCCCAGAAGTCATGGGAAGGGTCTTTGTCGGGTTTTAATTTACTGCCTTTTCTGTTGGAAACATAATACAAAGTTTTACCGTCGGCACTGATGGTCGGAGCATAATCAACATTCTTAAAGTTAATAACCGGACCAAGGTTAATAATTCGAATGTTTTTGTTTTTCGACAATTCGCCATCACTTTCATCAGACGGAGACTCGAGACTCGCTGAGTAGAGAACTAAATCCGGCACCGATGCCTTTTGCGCTGCTACCTTCATCCCCTTGAGTAGCCATGTATATTTTGAACTAATTGCAGCTGTCGAAACGCTGTGTGCTACAAGGAACGCAACCGCCACCGCCAAAGTTGTAAATCTTCCCATATTGTAAAGCCTTTTATGAAAAGGGTTATTAAAAAATAACGTTAATAGAATAATTGCTTTTTACGATTTTATAAGAACAAATTACAGTAATTCTCCAAAAATGCCAAGTATTTTTCTTGACGAAAGACTAAACTAATGAAGAAAAACTTACAGTATTAATCAAGAAGGTATCGAACTTCCAGGAAAAACATAGTGCTACGCAGGCGAAAATTCGTTCCACTGGTCGAGAGGTCGGTCAGCGGTATTCCAAATTGAACCAGCGGTGTAATTGTCATTTTTTTACCTGCTTTGAACTCCAGCCCGGTCGAGAGGGTACCCGAGAGTTGTAACCCGTTAAGCTTTGGGAATTCAGTGTCCTGAATGATTGCTTTTGTGTCGGATAATGAGTTCGGATATTTATCCCGATCTATGACCAGACTTACCTGCTCGCCATCGGGTAATATTGCTTCTGTCTGTGTGAGCTCTTTTTCGTGGAGCAGAGAAGAACCGAGAGCAAAGGAAAAACCGAGTCCGCCACGCACAAAAAAGCGGCGGGTAAGAAACAAATTGAAAAATGGCTGAATGGTCACAAAAGAAAAGGAAGAAGTCGTCGAGTGGTGAAAAGCGACCGGAATTTTCATGATTTCGCTCGAGCCTTGACGGCGTAATTCAACCGTTTCCACCTCGGAGTAACCGGCATTGAGTGTGCGGTAATCGTAGACAAGTGTTGCACCTATCGACATCTTGGGAGTAATACCGTAATCTATCAGCCCGCCAAAGATAAGGTTGATACCCGATCCGTCTTTAAATGGAGGACAGTCGCATTGGTCTGTCAAGAATTCACCGGATTCTACGGCCGGTCCAAAACCCAGCAGGCCTCCGATGTAGAGTGGGCGCACATCTTCTTCCGGGTCAAGCGGACTCGAAAATCCGCCTTTAGGTATAAGATCAGATTGAGCTAATGCTATAGAAGGATACGCTACATTGGTGAGGAAGAGAGCAGCGAGTATAAAAAATATTTTTCCCATAATTTGGGTTGGGATTAGTAAATTGCACAAATGAATTTGATATATCATGAGTGCAAAATAACGTTATAGTGTCAATTAATGAAACAATTATTCTCACAAGGGAAGAATTTTTTTTCATTATACGTAAAATCTACCGCTCTACTCAGATTTCCTCAACTATTGTACTACATAATTATCGATTTGGAGATTGCACATGAACCCCGTAGAACATCAAGATAATTCTAAAGAAAATATAGCATTTGGACCATACTCACCATTGTATGTCGGAGCCCGTGGTGCTGCAGTGAGAATATTAAGCAGATTCGACAGAAGTGATTCGTATTTGGATAAACTCTTGGAATATGAATTACGTACTACCGATCTGACCCCACAGGATAAAGCACTGCTGACGGAGCTTGTCAACGGTACGATACGATGGCAGGGAAAGTTAGACTGGATCCTCACCGGATTCTATCACGGAGAATTTGACAAATGCCTTACACCTATCAAAAATGCGATGAGAATAGCATTGTATCAAATCATGTTTCTTACCAAAATCCCACATTCGGCCGCCATTAATGAGTCTGTCGAAATTATCAAACGACTCAAAGGCGAGCGATCGGCAGGAATTGTCAATGGTGTGCTGCGGAATGTACTCAGACACATTGACGATATCCGATATCCCAATACCAATGAAGACAATCTCTGGTATTATTCTGTTATTTACTCGCATCCCCGGTGGTTGGTAAAGCGGTGGACCGATATATTCGGTGATACCGAAACGGAAAAAATGCTGAAATCGAATGTACAACGCCCCACACTGACGCTGAGGACAAATGTTCTCCGCGCTACACCGGTGCAAATTGCAGAATGGCTTGATGTGCAGCAAATACCCTATTCGATATCCAAGTACCATCCTCAATCATTACAAGTAAGTTCTCTTCGGGATATTGCATCGAATGAAGTATTCACCAACGGGTGGATATCCGTACAGGATGTCAGTGCTTCCCTTGCTGCTGTTCTGGCGTCACCGAAAGAGAAACAGACGGTCATTGACCTATGTGCTGCTCCCGGTGGTAAGTCTTTCTATATAGCAGAATTAATGAAAAATACCGGCACAGTAATATCCATTGATAAATATGAGGCAAAGTTACGATTTATCAAGTCCGGAGCCGAGCGTCTGGGGCTTTCGGGTATTCAAACCGAAGTCGCCGATGCCCGCACGTATAAGCATGCACCCGTGGATATTGTGATTGCCGATGTGCCATGCTCGGGACATGGAACGCTCTCCAAAAAGCCGGATATTAAATGGAAAAGGGAAGCGACCGATATCCAAAAACTTGTGACTTTACAACGCGAAATCATGGCAAATGCGGTGAATTTAGTAAAAGTAGGCGGGACATTACTCTACAGTACCTGCACCGTAGAGCCGGATGAAAATTTCCAGAATGTCGAATGGTTCTTGAAACAGTATCCTAATTTCATGCTCGACGAAGCAGAAAATTATTTGCCGCAGGACGTCTGCTCTCAAGGATGTATGCAGACCTTTCCGCACCGGCACGGCACCGATGGTGCTTTCGCAGCCCGTCTGGTAAGAGTAGAATAAAGGCAAACTCTGAACATCACAGAAAAAAAGCCGCTTCATCGAAGCGGCTTTTTTTGTGGAATTGATCTTACGATTCGCAGCGGTCATCAATGCTGCGCTTCGAGCCAGCGCTCGGCATCGATTGCCGCCATACAGCCGGAGCCCGCAGCCGTCACGGCCTGCCGATATACTGAGTCCTGTGCGTCGCCGCAGGCGAAGACACCGTCGATATTGGTATAGGTGGATTTTCCTTTGGTAATTATATAACCCGTCTGCTCATCCATGTCGATGATCCCGCGGAAGATATCGGTATTTGGCTTGTGTCCGATTGCGACAAAACATCCGTCAGCGGGCACTTCCCGGGTATCACCGTTTTGCGTGTTTTTCAGGCGTAATTTCAGGAGTTTTTTAATCCCGTTCGGTTGAATTTCACCCAAGTATTCATCGACTTCAGCATTGAGAATGAATTCAATTTTGGGATTGTTTTTGCAGCGTTCGAGCATAATCTTGGAGGCACGAAATTCCTCACGGCGATGGATGATAGATACTTTCGATGCAAATCGGGTAAGGTAGTTCGCTTCTTCCATTGCTGTATCACCTCCGCCGACGACATAGACTTCCTGATTACGAAAGAAAAATCCGTCGCAGGTCGCACAGGCAGATACTCCATATCCCATATATTCTTGTTCGCCTTTTGACCCAAGCAACTTTGCCTGTGCACCGGTGGAAATAATCACCGAGTCGGCGGTGTATTCCGTTCCGCGGTCAGACCACATCCTGAACGGCCGGTTCGAAAAATCAACTTTTTCAATTGTTTCATAGATCGACACTGCGCCGAAACGATGTGCCTGCTTGCGGAAGACATCCATCATCTCGGGACCCATGATTCCATGTTCAAAACCCGGATAATTCTCAACTTCTGTCGTAATCGTGAGCTGACCGCCCGGTTGAATTCCTTCAAATACCGCTACGTCGAGTCGTGCTCTCGATGTATACAGTGCTGCCGTAAAGCCGGCGGGGCCGGAACCTATTATAATAACTTGATGATGTGCCATAGCGTTATGTAGATAATGATACTTAAAAAATGTATTCTTATGCATGCGAGATATATGCAAAATAACGTTTTGTTGTCTCGTAAGAAAGAAAACGCTCGGTAATACCGAATTTCAGTGACGGACAATTCGTGATTTCACGGTGGATGAGTGCAGAAAATTGAGTAATTTTGGTGGTGTATTTATATTGTATCACAACACTTTTACCCCTCATTATGAAAGCAATTGTTATGAAACTCTTAGGACTCGTCGTTGTCTCACTGTTTATTTCTTGTACTCATCAAAAAGCAGAGGAGCCTGTGCAGAAGCAGGTATCAGCTACCCAGCCGCCTGCATTACAAATGATGCCTACACCTGCAAGCTCTCTCAGCGCCATACCGACGGATACTATTATTCCTGCCGGTGACCGTAAATATGGAGTTGCATCCGGTATCATAACAATGGATCTTGAAATCGAAGGGGCAAATTCCACCATGAAAACAACTGTTTATTTTGATCACTACGGTAAAAGAGAAAGCTCGGAGACATTCAGTTCGACGACTCTCGAAAATGGTCAGCATTTTGATGCGCATGTGATGGCATTTAATATGGATGGGTATCAGTATCAAATTGACTTTGATCATAAATCAGCATCTAAATTTAAGTATAATCCCGAGGCAATGAGCGGTGGATTCAGCTTCGCAACGATGACGGAAAAAATGAAGAAGGCTTATAATGTGAAAAAAGTTGGAACAGAAACTATCCTCGGTCGCGAATGTGATGTATATACCATGGATTCTCCCGATGTAAAGGGGTCATTTTCTGTATGGAAAAATATTACGTTCAAGCTTCATACCGTTTCAGGTGGATTTACAACGAATGTCATTGCCAGAAAATTCATCGAAAATGCTCCTATTCCTAAAGAAAAATTTGAAGTACCGGCTGGATTTAAACTAACGACCACCAAATAATTTCCTCGCTCCTTTTTCAGGCAAGGACCATGCAAAGTACTTCTATGAACATATTATCCGGCTCCAGAAAAATTGGTGGTGCGGTAGACAATCTGACCGCTCTGCTATTTGTGTGTGGTGTTCTTGTACTCACCGCGTGTACGTCAAAAGTTCAATTTCAGGATGGACCAATCAACGCACATGGTGGTATCGGTCGTACCAACAGCTACGAATCGATCACATCATTCCCGGCCTCTGAATCACAGAATGAGAAAATTCCCGGTCCGGATTCCCTGAGCGGGGCACTTGTACCGCCATTGGTACTATCGTCGTATCAGACTGTAACAGCGAATGAAAACAACAGCATAACGCTTTCAAACTCATCAATGGTGATGTGGTCGGTGAAGCTTGATCATGAGGCATTTGTCTGTGCCGGAATGTGTGCCGATGCGTCCAGAAATATCTATTGTGCTGCCAGTGACGGAATACTCTACTCATTCTCATTCGAGGGGAAACGTAGGTTCGCCATTCGCTACTCGGATACCAATAATCTCATCTGTACCGATGTGTTATGTATGCAGGACGGAGTCGTACTCGCGGACAGCAAAGGTCTTTTTACAAAAATATCGCTTGATGGACGCGTTCTTTGGCGGTGGCAGGCATCTCTTCCGACCTTGCAGACCTTTGCAGCTGATGAAAATGGGGCAATTTATGCAGCAATTACCCACAATGATACTCATGAATCCGATACACTTATAAAGCTTACCTCTAATGGTACATGTGAATGGAAGCTTGCATTACCGTCAAAACGAGTCATCACATCCCCGACAGTAAGCAATGGAGTTATCTCTATTGGCGTAGTTCATGGCGGTACTTCTCCGGAGCTGCTGTCTTGCTCTTCTACCGGTATAATCCGACATACTATACCATTACGTGCCACTCCGCGAGGTCTGTCTGTAGCATCCAACGGGACGGTCTTTTGTACGGGATATAATGCTGGACTTGGTGAACCTCAAAGTGTGATTCAGGCGTTCGGATTGGACGGCAGGGAAGAGTGGTATCTTCATTTTGGCTGCAGGCTCGTTTCTTCACCGATGCTTAGTGCTACCAATATTGCTGTCATTGGGATGAGAGGCGATGCACTTGCTGTGTATTTGGTTGATAAAAAAGGAGTACTTGAAAGATTCGTATCTCTCGATACCGCCCCGTCAATACTGCTGAAAGCTGCAGTAGCACCGGATGGAACACTCGTTTTTGCAGGGAACTCAGGTGCCTATCTGACGAGAGTGGGAAGTAAAAAGGGCTGGATGCCACTGTAATCTCAGGTATATGGTTTAATTAATTACAGCCGGTAACATTTTTTTTATGTTTCTGTTAGTGATGGGCGCACATAATAGTAATTTACTCTAAGCACGTATGTCAATTAGTATTTCTCAATATACAGACGCTGAACTTTTTTACCAGATGAAAGAGGAAAAAAGTGTTGCTGAGCGGGCATTCGGAGAATTATATGCGCGTCATTCTCCGCGAGTATTTGCCTATTGCCGTCGGATTTTGGGCGATCGTGAGCGTGCTCAGGATGCATTTCAGGATACGTTTGTAAAGTTTTATCAAAGTGCTCAGCAAGAGCGAATTATGACCAATGTGCCGGCATTTTTGCTGAGAATTGCGAGAAATTTATGCTTAAATGCGCAGCGAACAAGGCATCAGACGGTGCAATTTGAAGACTTTCATGCTTCAATGAGCGACGAGCCGGCAGAAAAGACAGAATTACTGACGTTAATTACGACAGCCCTGGAATTACTTCCGGATGATTACCGTGAGGCTTTCGTACTCCGGGAATATGACGGGCTATCGTATCAAGAGATCGCTGAAATTACCAACTCTTCGATGGCTACAGTCAAAATTAGACTATTTCGAGCCAAACAAAAGATACGAGACATTCTTGCACCCTATTTGGCAGACCTGGCGAAATAACTTACAATTGATGAATTATTTGCTTTCTTATGATTAATTGATATGGATTCTAACTCAACTTCCAATATGCTCCACACCTACCTCGACGGTGAGTTGGATCAGACTCACGAGAAGCCTCTCTTTGAAGAGCTAGCACAAAACCAAGAGCTGCGAGCCGAAATGAGAGATTTACTCGCCATTCGCGCTGCAGTGCAGCATGATGTTGAGGCATTCTCACCGCCGATTGCCGCGACGAACAATGTTTTCAGCACCCTTGGCTTTACAATGCCAGCTTCTGCTCCTATTGCAGCTCCGGCCCCCGTTATTACAACAGCCGCAGCATCCTCGGTAGCTGTCGCTTCTTGGTGGAGCAGGCTATGGCTGCCAGCAACGACATTGCTTCTTGGTGCAGGAATCACATACCTGCTTCTCAACTGGGGGTACTCAAATGCTTTAGCTTCCAAAGCAAGTGAATATGCCAATCAGGTACAACAAATGCGCACCGAATCAGATAAAGCGATCGAGATGGCAAGGAAAAGTGCTGCTATTACTCAGCCTTCAGAACCCCGAGTAATCATCAAAAAGGTCTATTATCCTGTCGTACAATATAAAGAAATATCGGGAGTAGCTCAATCACAGCCTCTTGTACAGCCGGACGAGAAGAACGAAGAAAATTTCGCAGCAGGTACAAGCGATACTCCGAAGGTAAGTCCGGCAGCGCTTCAGAGTACCAATAGTACAGATTTAATCGGTTCGGCTTCACAGGCTAACAATAGTAAATCCATGTATTTTGCAGCATCAATTCCTCCACCGGCTCAGACGCAATGGGCAAAAAGCGGCGAGAATGCCGAAGATTTACAACCTCATGAGACTCCTTCTATTTGGATAAAATTCAGTCAGAATACTGCATCTATCAGCTCTACAACTACGACAAATTTGCAGCCTCAGGAAGCATTCCTCAATAATTTTAATGGCGAACTCGGTTGGATGCTCACTCCGTCATTTTCACTCGGCGTGAAAGTCGGAAGAGAAGCATTCCCAATGAGCTACTATGGTGTTACGAATGGCCGTACTTCTCGGTATGAACAGTATTCCGCACTCCTTTGGGGAGGAATATCTGCAGATGTGAGACCATCTGAGTTGTCTTTTTTCGGTGGAATTCAACCTTATTTTTCAGGAGTAGCAGGTGGATCAGAGCTCGGTCCGCTTGTTCGCGGGGAAACAGGGCTCCTCTTTCAGGTAACATCACAAGTGGGTCTTTCGGCAGGTACGAACGCTACGGGGATGTTTTATCAGTACCAAAGTACTAATTTCTCAACGTGGAAATTCGGTATAACCACCGGAATCACTTTTCATTTTTAATTCTATTTACTTACTTGTAACCAAACAATGAAATACAGATTGTTTTTGCTACTTCTGCTCGCAGCAAGCTTGTCTTCCTGCTTCAAAAACCCTACTGACCTCGATGGCGGACCCGGTGTGGTAATTACCGACCCCGCCGCCCCTGTGATGGTAAAGCCCGGAAAAGTGGTAGTCGAAGGTAGGCATATTATTAATAATACAGTTGTAAGCTTAGATGCTGCACGGTTTATAGCTGACAGCGCACGAATAGATACCTCGGGTACCATACCGTATCTATGGTTAAAGGGAGAATGCCAAATGTCTCTTCTTGCCGGTAAGCCCTTACAACCGGGTATGCTAAACGTCGCATTACACAGTGTATCGTTTCGATTAGATTCATTACCACTGTCGGAGGTAGACTGCCGGCTCCGAAATTCTCCGGCGAAAGGTTCCGGAATTGCCTTTCAGATTCGTAAAAGTATCATACGCAAAGATGGAGTAGGTAAAGATTTCAGAGATACAACAGCTCAATCTTTAATCGCAGACGGTAATAACTCCATCCTTGCAATGGCCAGATTAGTAGATACGTATTCGTCTTCATCCCAATACTACCATCAGTATATGATTGAAATTACGTTTCAGCTTGTTATTGAGGTCGACAGAGACAAAGGGAGCGGCGAAGACGAATTTCCGATTATCGGAAAAATAAAAATTCCTATTAATTATTAAATAATTTTTTGAACAATAGCTAGTAGTTGTACTATATTAATTTTATTGGAGAGTAGTATGAAACGTTTTTTTTCGATTTCTACGCAGTTCCTTGCGTTGATGGTCGCTTTCTTTGCAATGTCGGGTGTGTCGACCGCAGCGGCGCCCGGAATACCGTCGTCGTTTACAGCACGTATTCTCGAGGGTACCAAATACGTCTATTTTGAATGGAAGTCCAATCAAGAAAACGGTGCCGGTAAAGCTGATGGATATAAGCTTTTTATGGCATCCGGGAAGACAGATGATTTGAATAATTTTAAAAACATCGCGACTATTAAAGACGCAACGGTTTATAAAATTAAAGACTTAAATTCGGGTGATTATACGTTTTATCTAACTGCTTACAACGCAGATGGCGAAAGCAATCGCACCGATTATCGCATGGTAACAGTGCCGGGTGCGAATAATGATGTGACGATTAAGTTCGTATCTGAGCCGGTTAAAACAGGCTCTTCCGGTAAAGAGTATATCTATAAATCAATTGCAGTGTCAAGCATTTCAAGCTCCACCGTGAGCTACAAGCTCGACAGCGGTGCTCCGGACGGAATGACCATTGACGAAAAAACAGGTGTCGTGACCTGGACGCCCACCAAAGATGGAGTATATAAATACACCATCATCGCTTACCATGCCGATCGATCCGATATTAAGCCCGCCACACAATCCATCGACGTAAAAGTCGGTGCAGGACAAGATAACTCGCTTAAATTCATTACTGAACCCAAACGTGAAGTAGCGTCAGGCGGCGAATTTGTCTATGAACCCAAAGTAATCTCAAATGATCCTAATCTCCAAGTATTATTCAAGCTTGACTACTCACCCGAAGGTATGACCATCGATGAGAAAACAGGACGCATTACCTGGACAGCTGCAAAAGACGGCGAGTACAAAGTCATGCTGACAGCGTATGTGCCCGGCACAACAATGAAAATCACCCAAACATTTGTGATTGTTGTCGGTAAAGGAAATAGTGGCGGAGATAAATCAGCCGTGAAATTTATCACCAAACCGGTTGAATACGGCTGTATCGGCAAAGCTTATACGTATGATGCGGAAGCAGTATCTGCTGTCTCTTCACTCTTGCCATTATCCTACAAGCTGGTCTATGGTCCTGACGGCATGACCATAGACGAAAAAACAGGTCTTATCAACTGGACGCCATCTGCTCAAGGCGAATATAAAGTAAGTGTCTGGGCGGGTTTAGGTAATGATGCAGCTACATCGGCTACTCAAACTTTTACCCTGAAAGTCAAAGAAAACTGTGAGATTCCACCTGCACCATGCGCTTCGATTTATGGTCAAGTTGTCGATGAAGCAGGTGTAGTGATCAATTCCGGCTATGTAAAAGCTGTTCGTCTCGATAAATCATCTACCGGTGAAGGATCGTTTGTCGGTAAAATTATGCAAGGTAAGTACTCTCTCGGTGTCGTCGAAGGCAGCTATGCACTCTATGTAACAGGTGAAGAATTTATGGGTGAATGGTATCAGGATGCCGAATCAGTCGATAAAGCAACACCGGTAGTCATTACATGCAAAACCGAAACACAAGCAGACTTCGTCGTCGTTCGCCGCGAAAAAGCGAAAAATGTCGTAATAGAAGGTTCTGTTAAAAACGCTAACGGCGAAGCAGTCTATGCAATGGTAGAATTCATCGTCAAAGACAAAAACGGTGCTGATGTCAAAGAATACAACGGCAGATTTGTCGCCAAAACTGATGACAAAGGTAATTTCCGTATTGAAATTCCGCAGAACCTCATCGTCATTGCTCACGCGATTGCAAAAGGCACCGACAAATATCTCGATCAGTATTACAAAGGGGTGACCAATCCTGAAGAAGCTACTCGTATTACGGTCGGCGACAATCAGGTCATTGACTTCGTTCTCACAGAACGTTCGGTCTATAATAATGGATTTGGCGGAAGAGTTCGCGATACAGCCAATGCAGGTCTGATGACAAGAGTAATTGCGTACCGATATGTAGCTGCTAGCGGTAAAGAACCATCCAAATACGAAGCCCGCACAGTAGAAACAAATGCATCAGGCGAATATAGCTTCACCAATATCACACCCGGTGAATATATCCTCTTTGCAAGCCCGAAAGAAAAAACCGGTTATGCACCCGGATATTACAAAGCAGGTGATATGGCAGCCACAAAATGGCAGGATGCGACCATTGTAACCGTCGGTAATGATGTACTTTCCCAACAGTTTGACATTATTCTCCGTGCAAGCAACGGCAAAAAGGGCGGAGCCCATTTAGGTGGTAAAGTCACCCGCAAATCCGGTGGAATCAGCAAAGGAGATTCTCCGCTTGCCGATGCACCGTTAGCAGGAGCAATGATGATAGCCGTCGATGCCAACGGAACGATTACCGACTATTTATTCAGTGATGATCAAGGTAAATTTGACTTTACAGAACTGACACAAGGCACGTTCACGTTATCAGCCGACAAGCCCGGCTTCGCAGCCAGCACATCAACATTTGCAGTCGATTATGCTGCAAAAGCAAGCGTTGTTACTTCGATCGTGATGGTCGAGCAACAAGGTGCATCTTCCGTTGACGAAGGTACCGTCGAAAATTCAGGCGTATCGGTTTACCCGAATCCTGCATCGGGTACGGTTACAGTATCTGTAGAATCACTTGCCGGTGTAGCGAACGTAAGTGTTGTCAATACAATCGGTTCGGAAGTCGCTCGCTTTGAGTCTGCGATGTCAGCCGGTATGAATCTTCTGTCATTCGACAGTGCTTCTCTGCCAACAGGCATGTACCTCATCCGCATCCAAACCGGTGCAGTCGTCCGTACGGTATCTTTGAGAATTGTGAGATAATCCATTCTCATCGACGAAATGACAAAGCCCGACAGTGATCTTCATTGTCGGGCTTTTTTGTGACCGGTCTGCGAAATAACTCTATTTTTGCGGAAAGAGTGTGAGCAAAAATTAGCGTGCAAACTAAAGGAACTATGGAGCGAGAATACTTTTATACGATAGATACACGGGGGAATCTGATCCATGATGACACCATTATCGATGATGGTGGATTTATTGATTATTTCTACCATAAACTTCAACCGAATCAATCCGGACAACAGGTCGAATATCCCTATCTATCCATCTGTGGCAGGGAAAAGAACTATGCGGTTGCTCAGGATACACCCATAGTATTTCATCACCTCAACGATGGATATTTACTCTATGCCGATACGTTGAAGGTGGAATTCTCGAGGGAAAAGCTCCGTTACTCTCACGATGGAATACTCTATCACGAAGCGCCGATTGGTGGATTCGGCAGGATACTGCCACAGGTAGCAATGGATATTTCGAAAAATATCCAACCGTTCGGTGAATATTATAGTTATTACGATAGTAATGATAAATTCCCGTGGATAATTGAACCGACACAATTACCTGAATATATCAAAATTCTCCGTCCGCGTGCAGGGAATTACTGTGCCGGATGCGGTCAGGAAAGCCCGAATGGACTCTTTCTGTCCTTTGTCTTCGACGCACATGCCGTGACCATAGACTCATGGCTGACGCCCGATAAACGACTGGAAGGCGCGCTTGGCATTATGCATGGCGGCTATGTCTCGCTTCTGCTTGATGAAGCAATGGGCAAAGTGCTCTCCGGTATGGGAATAAAAGCCCCGACCGGTAATCTGAATGTACGTTTTCGAAAGCCGACTC
>JBPOHH010000596.1:0-2074 GCA_052035765.1 Bacteroidota bacterium | reverse complement strand
AGTGGTCAACCCAAAATAAGAAAAGCCCTTGCAACATATTACTGTGCAAGGGCTTTTGAGTGCTCCGACTCGCGGACTTGAACCGCGGACCCTCTGATTAACAGTCAGATGCTCTAACCAGCTGAGCTAAGTCGGAATGTCATTAACGGAGCGCAAAAATAAGGCAAAGATTCAAATACACAAAATTTTTTCTCACATTTGGTGAAGATTTTTTTTCGGAGGTGGGAAGTAATTGACATATTCGAACACTTTTTTTCCGCCTTTTGTTGTAAATTTGCGCTCCATTTGTTCCGTACTTCCATTCTTTATCTATTATGAATCGCACCCGAAATATATTTCTACTGACATCATTTCTCCTTGTATTTACTGTACTTGCAGTGACTATCGCCGGCGAGAAAGCCAAGCCGTCCAAGCGTCCGACGATTACTTCTACCGATGGTAGATTCCGCGTTTCGCTGCCCGCCGGCTTCAAAGTGCCACAGCCCGACAGCCAGATGATTAATACCGATTTTGGCGTGTCAATGTTCCATGCCTATATCGCCGACACCAAAAAAAGCGGCTGTATGGTCGGATATTATGACTATTCCCCCGAAAGCTTGGCAGGAAAAGATATCGCCGCAGTCATTGATTCTACCCAAATGCGGATTATCAGCAATATGGGCGGTACATTAACCCGAAAATACAAACTCGTGCGCGAGGGTCGCCAAACACGAACATCGTATTTTACGACCGTCTCCAAGGGTGATACGACCTCCTACTGGCGCTTCGAACTCGTCTTTGACAACCCACGGGTGTATCAAATCGGTTTCACATCGACCAATAGCAAGCTGCTCGAAGCTACCGAGACCAAGAATTTCTTCACGTCGTTTAAGATTGTGAAATGATGGTATCAGCATATTGAAATAAAAAAAGGCGAGAAGTTCTCGCCTTTTTTTTATGCTTGATTATAATCGAGACCTGACCTTCATGGCCACTGAGAGCATCACTCGGAAGTGATACTCTCAGAGGAGATGGCACTACAAATCGCTGACATTTGCCCGGAAGACGCCTGCGCCGTCGGTACCGATATAGAGATTATTGCCGCTCATACCAAGCGAGTTGATGAATCGATTACCAATGCCAAGATCCCGCGCCGTCCACGTGTCACCACCGTCTTTGGAGACGTAGATGCCGTCACCGTAGGTGCCGATGATGATTTTGTCTTGGTTTACGGCAATTGCTCGGACGCTGGTTTTCTCAATTCCTATATTTTTTTTAACCCATGTATCTCCATTGTCTGTTGAAAGATACATTCCCTCTCCTGTACCAAGGTAGATTACATCCTCATAAACAGCAATTGAGCTCATTCCAGAAGTCCCTAAGCCCTTATATTTTACGTCCCAAGTATCTCCATTATTTGATGACCTGTAAATTCCGCCACCGTTAGAGCTAACGAATACATCGTCATGATTAAATGCTACTATTCTGGAAATGCTCATTGAAATATCACTTTTATTCGTCCAACTATTTCCATTGTCAGTAGATAACTGAACCCCACCATTACTGCTCAGCACATAAATGTTATTTCCACGAATTCCAATAGCATTCACATAATATGACCCATAATATAAGCTGCTGATTGGTTTCGGAGACCAGGTCTTCCCACTGTCTGAGGAGTAAAACAAACCAAATATACTCCCGGCGAACATATTACTTCCACTTATCGCTATCGTATTTATATTACTATTACTTATAAGTCCTTTACTCCTCTTGACCCACGTCTTGCCATTATCTGTTGAGAGGAATATTCCAGCGCTATTGGTGCCAGCATAGATTGCATTCCCGTCGATGGCTATGCAATTGACCCCGCTTTCGGCGAGCAGGGCTGTGCTATTGCTCGTTTGGTCGGTAGAAGTGGAAGGATTCGTCACATCGCTGCCGCAAGCAGTGAGGAACAGATAGACAAGCGGCAAAAGCCAACGAAATTTTTTCATAAATTCTCCTCAAAAAAATATAGAATGAAAACCAGTGAACATGTTGGAATAGTACAGGATAGCGTACTTTCACTGCGAAGTTAGTCATTCCCGCGGTATGG
>JBPOHH010000813.1:0-10603 GCA_052035765.1 Bacteroidota bacterium | reverse complement strand
GTGGCTTTTTACCTCTTTGGGTAAATCGCCGAGCTCTTCGTGGAGTTCGTCGAGTTCGTTGTCGATAGCCGCAAGTTCCGCTAATTGGTTCATAAGTGATTGCATGAAATTCCCTGTAATTGATGATTGATATATGTAATTTATTTATTTCTAATTTGTTATGAACAAAAATACTGCACCGGATTTGTCACCGTGCTGCTCACGCTAATGCGGATATGCTCCTCGTGAGGTAGTATTTGTTCTAGAAGTGAAGCGAGGCCACGCGGCACAAAGCGCTCCATTTCGTAATGTCCCGGGTCGATGAGCGTAATTCCGCCGATCGCACGGTGAAAGGTATGATATTTTACATCGGCTGTAATGAACGCATCTGCGCCGGACTCAATTGCTTCTTCGATAAACGATGAGCCGCTTCCGCCGACAATTGCAATCGAACTAATCTTCCGGGTTTTACCTGTCGAATAGCGCACTGGCGAACCGCATACAGTACGAACGTTTGCCACAAGTTCAGTTTCACTCACCGGTTCCGGTGAGCGAGCAATAATTCCCATCCCGCTACCGGGAAAAGCCCTGTCAGGGACGAGAACACGCTCAATTATCAAGCCAAGTTCTTCTGCCAAAATCGCGCTTGTTCCTTTCGGGAAGGCGTCGAAATTTGTGTGTGCAGCCACGAGTGCGATATTGCTGCGAATGAGTCCTGAGCACAGCCGACCGACGCGGTCATTCTCCTGCAAAGAAATCATGGGAGAAAAAATCAGCGGGTGGAACGTAACAATGCAGTCGATGCCGTTTTTCTGAGCTTCCGTGAGGACATCGTCCGTCACCTCAAGTGTCACGAGAATTGATGTAATTTCCGTTCGTCCGCTCTGCACCTGCAGTCCCAACCTATCGCCTTTCATGGCGGTTTCGGGTGGAAGCGCTGTATGCAGAAGCTCTACGAATTGGTGGATATTCATGATAATTATGCCGGATAGAGTTGTACTTGCACTAGGAGTATTCGGCTAATGGGAATGTTCTTCTCTGCAAAATTATGAAAGTTCGTGTTCTTAGCCAAGTTGTACGGACAATTACCTGTAATCTGCTCCCCACGGAAGCCGGGGAGGGGAGAAAAATATTCGGTTCTCGCACTGTTTTTACATGCATCGGGAGTGGTTCTGGAGGGATAATCACCTTCCCTCCGAACATTTCGCACGCTTTCCCGCTCGGGTGAATGTACTTGTCGTCGTAGGAGGATTCGGCCCCGAATCACAACAATTGTCAGTATTGCCAATAATTCTATTTTGAGGATAGGATTCTTTTCATCATATTTGGAGAAAATTATGAATATCATGCATCCACATTCGGAATTGTTATTCTTTATTGAAGCCAAAGCTTCGAGCGTCGCAGGAGTATCATTATGTACAAACTGATAGTTAGTATTACAGACATTGGCAAGTTCCTGGCGGTCATTGCCATGATAAGCATGCTCGTAGGGTCAGAATCATCTGCACAGGTCACCGGAGGACCACTTCCCGGTCGCTCAACTCCGCCACCGTCTTCTACACCTGGCGACACATCCATTATATTTCCATCACCGAGACCATTACTATCGGAGCAGCAGTCATTGCAATCGCTTCGCCACGGACTCGGGATAGATGTTATTTTTTCGAGTAATGGCTTTGGGGCAGGGGTATTTTACCAACGTATTTTTTCAGAAACGATGAGCGGTTTTATCAATTTGGGTATCTCGGGTGCGAGGAATACCGATGAAATTGAGTATTATGACCCTGTCGAACAGCGAACGTTTATTCCTAATAAAGTCAATAGGTTGTTTATTTTTCCCCTGACAATCGGTGCTCAATACCGGCTCTTCGCCGACAACATAGCCGAGACGCTCCGGCCATATCTCAGTGCGGGAGTAGGCACGACATTCGTCGTCGCTGCACCGTATGAATATGAATTTTTTCAATCATTAGGTCATGCAAATTCGTACACGAGGTTCGGAGGCTTTATCGGTGTCGGCGCTAATTTTGGCACTATTTCCAAATCTGTCATGGGTGTCAATGCACGGTATTATTTTATCCCTTTTGGGGGTAATGGACTTGAGAGTATACGAGAATCACCGATTCATGATTTCGGCGGATTATTTCTGTCATTAAGTGTCAGTTTCCTCAATTAAGCTCTCGGTCTATTCCTGAAAATATGTCCACTCGCCAGAGAATGTTCGGTTATGCCGTTCTTTTCATTCTTCTCCTTCCTGTTCTTTTCTTTCCTTTTGGTGAAGACCATTTTGTATTCCTGCGCGGTGGTCAGGTACTGCTTGACGGCGGCTTGATTTACGTCGATTTTTACGATGTCAAGCCGCCATTGATATTTTATCTTTATGCAGCGGCATCATCTATATTTGGAGCATCGGAATTCGGCGTGCGTCTCTTTGACTTCTTGTGGCAGGGGGCGACGCTTGCATCGATTCTGTATGTGGTGCGCAGTGTCACGGCTGAAGAAAAATTCGCTTTCTATGCAGCAGGTATCTATGCGCTGACCTATACGACACTCAATGTGCCGATGACGATGCAATGTGAGAGTTTTGCAGCACTTACGATCCCATGGGTGATATATTTGCAGCTCCATGGGACTCCGTCGCGCAGCAGAACTATTCTGCAGGGGGCTGCTCTCGCTCTCGCTACAGCACTCAAATATCCGCTTGGAATTCTCCTGCCGGCTATCATGCTCTACGAACTCTTCGTCCGGGAATTACCATGGAAACAGCTCCTCAACCGGTGGCTCCTGCGCGGTGCCGGCTATGTGCTGTTTCTTGCCGTCTTTCTGTTCCCGTTTTTCCATCCTGAAGTGCTCAACGGCTACCGTCGCATCTCCGAATACCTGATTTTCTATGCTTCTAATCCGCCACTGTCATTCGCTTTTGTGCGCGATAGTATCAAAAATATTGCCGGGTATTTCGGTGATCATTACTCGCTTGCACTCCTGGCTTGTATCGGGAGCGCCTGCCTTTATGCGGCTTCGCAGGCAAGTTCGGAAGGTAAGAACAGCAGAATCAATCGGCTGTTGGGACTTCTGACCGTAATGAGTATCTTCCTGCTGCTATCGGTCATTGTTGAGAGAAAGTTCATGCCGTATCATTTTTCTCGGATGTATGTGCCTCTTGCAGTCATAGCCGGTATTGGTGCTGAAAAGCTGCGGAATCGTATTGCCGGAGCATTCAGGCATTCATCGCCACAGATACGACTGACGGCTGCACTGTGCTGTGGGGTGATGCTGATTTGGAGTCCGCTCCCTCGCTGGATTGCCACCTTGCCGTATATGGCGAATAGTCTCACCGGACATCCGGAAGCTACCGATGCCCGTATGCAGCGGAGCAATCCGATCGCTGTTCCACGGGAAGATATTCGTAGGATTGAACGCTATATCCGCTTGCAACCTCAGCAGGGGAGAGTAGTTGCGATGAGTATGATTGCGACCGAACTCTATTATTTCCTCAATGAAAAGGAATTTTCAAAATTCATTGGAACGACATTAATCTACAGCGTTTCGCCTGTCAGGGGCATGAAAGCTGAATTACTCGCCGAGGCAGAGAAAGCGCAATGGCTGATTATTCAAAAAAATGACTATTATCCGACGCTATTTGGTCACGGACATTCGAGTAGTGAAATGGTGCTCTCTGATACGACAGCGGCTGCATTCCTTCATCGGAACTTCGTAAAAGCAACGACTATCGGTGAGTTTGATATTTATACCCGAATTCCGTTGCAGGCGATACCGTAAGATAATATAACCGGAAGCTCCGTTTTGCATCAAACAGAGCTGTCCTGAGATTCCGTTCCATGTGTTGTGCTGAGTTAAGTAGCAAATTTAGCATATCTTTATCTAAACATCGATCCATGGCATTTATGATAGTAGTCATCGTGTCTGGAGTTCGCACGACATATATACTCCGTTTTATTATCTAGAAATCAATCTTCCTTTGAGCAATATTCCAATACCGTCTTATTCCATGAATTCGATATTCAATCTGCCGACTCGGGTGCATGTGCTGCTGAGCATTCTCATTGGGCTGCTGATGCTGCCGATTGTTTTCTTTCCACTTGGGGTCGATCAGGTGTTTTTTTTGCAGGGCGGAGAAGTCATCGCGCACGGTGGCAGGATGTATGTCGATTATGTCGATACCAAATCACCGATGATATACTATCTTTTTGCAGGTGTGTATGCGGTATTCGGACGTTCGGAGATTGGAGTCAGGAGTTTTGAATTACTCTGGCAACTGACTACTATTGCTGTACTTATTGTATTTCTCCGAAGAACATTCCGGAATGATATTTTTGCCTATTCTGCTGCCGGTATTTATGCTTTGCTGTATACGCTGCCAGGTTATGCGCTCACACTTGAGGGCGAATCGCTTGTCGCGCCGCTGTTGGTGCTGCTGCTGTGGATTCAGCTGAGTCAGAAGCAGACGATGGCGTTGATGGTAGCCCGCGGGCTGGTCTGCGCGTTGATTATCGGATGTAAATATACCTTTGGAATCGTCATCGTCGCCGTGCTTTTATATGATGTATTTTCAGGTACTTGGTCCTGGCGGCAGCTACTGCGCCGTAGTGGTGCGTCGTGTCTTGGGCTCATCGCCGGACTCGGTGTGATATTTAGTCCGCTGATTGATAGTACTACGTTGGCAGGATTTCTAGAAGTAGGAAATTTCACAAAGGCGTATGCTGATATTCCGCGGCTGAGCACTGATTTGATACAAGTCATCCTGAAAACAACGGCAGAGTATTTTGCCGATAAAATATCTCTGTCCGTACTTGGATTGATATTCGTGGGAGTCATGGTTAGCGATAGAAAGGGGCTGCCGGAAACTACAGCCAACCGGCTGCGTTCGGTACAGGTGATGAGTATTCTTCTTGGGGTGGTATTGCTTGTATCGGTTGTGGTGGAAAGGAAATGTATATTTTATCATTACTCCCGACTTTCGGTGCCGATGGCAATTTCGGCAGGTTTAGGAATGATGCTGGTGTATCAATGGCTTCACCTGCATTGGAAAGCATTGGTGTTTTCGAGAAAAGTACTCATCGTGTTGGCATTTGGCACAGCGCTCGTCTTTAGTCCGTTCATGCGGTGGCTCAAATACGCGCCGCTTCCCGTGAAGTATGCTCTCGGTGGCGAACGCTATAGAGCGCATCTTGTATCGATGAGTGACCCCGAATATTCACCGCTTACGCCGGGTGCAATCCGAGATCTTCTCTACACTTCCGACGCACCGCCATCGCCCACAAACCGTATATTTGTCATGGGGCTCAATGCAAATGTCGTCTCATATACTCTCAATCAGACACCAATCTGCAAAGTCAACAGCACAGCCTGCTATTATGGTATCGGCAGTCCCAAAGCATGGAAAGATGAGATGTGGAAGGAAGTAAAGCAAGCCGGATGGCTGGTGATAGAATACACGGACAGAGGGTATATAATAAACGGTCATCACCGTACAACCTGGGAGTCTGTTCAGCAAGACCATGAACTAAAAGACTATCTTCGTGCGAACTTCGACTCAACGACGACAATCGGAGGGTATTATCTCTACAAACGCCGGAAATAATTACAAATACTACAGCAAGTGGTTGAAAAATACAGGCAGGCTGTTCCAAACTTTGATAGCCCTCGTGACAAGCACGTGCCAAACGGATAGAGCTTGCTACTGATTATTCATCGATTGGGGTGATTGACTCTTCGTCTAGCTCGCCCTTTGCCTGTACTTCGGCGATTCTCTTGTCACGCCGCTGCTTGGCAAGCACTCTAAGATCTACAATTCTGTCTGCTTCATCGACAATTTCTACACCGAGAATTGCCTCGACGACATCCTCCATCGTGATAAGACCTTCTATTCCTCCATACTCATCGACGGCCATCATCAGGTGCTGCTTCCGTTGGAGAAACTGTTCGAGGGCTTTTCCTAGTTCCACATTCTCAGGAATAAAATACACTTCCCGCATCAGCTCACGCAAGGTTCTGGATTTTTTGGCATTCAGTGCAGCCCGAAGTACATCTTTTGTCATCACATATCCTACGACACCGTCGAGGGAATCACCCTCCCAGACCGGGAATCGGGAATACATCTGTAATTCCGGTAATCGGAGCACTTCGCCGACGGTCAGATGAGCGTTGCAACTAAAGACCACGGTGCGGGGAGTCATGACGTCGGATACCTGAACCTCGCTGAACCCCATGATATTTTTTAAGATACGGTATTCACCGTCATCGAGAGTGCCCTCATCGCGGGCTGTATCGACGAGTGCATCGAATTCTTCGCGCGATTCATCTTCGGTAGGAGGAGGAACAATAATACGCGTGATAGTTGCGATAAGGAGGGTCGCCGGCTTTAAGAATGTCGAGATGACGCTCACGACCATCGCACTTTGAATGGCAGTACGTTCGGCAAAGCGGATACCTGCCGCATGTGCGAATGTTTTGAGAGGAAGTAATATCGTAAATAGGAGTAATGTGCCGCCAACGGGTGATTCCCAGGAAGCTACAATCGTTTCACTCCATAAAGCTGTCGTGGTAGCCGCAAGAAGAAGGAACGCAAAATCAAGTATTTGCAAAGCCAGCGCTTCACCCGAACGTGGGTTTTGTGCAGAAGTGAGTGTTCGCGTAAAATTAGGATGAATTTCTTTAAAGGTGTCAAGAAAGACAGCCGAGAGTCCATTGGCTGAACCTGTAAAGAACGAACACGTCGCCGAGAGTACGATAAAGAGAATAATAAAAAAGAGTTCCATACGAAATCTCAATTACTATACTGTTTGTCAATGATCGTAATTCTCCCCGGATATGCTACGGGTCCAAGAGCTGTCGAGACTGTCGGGCGGGCATCAAGCTTGATATGAGAAGCGCTACCTTTGGCGCCGCCGAGACTGAGAGCAAGGTTGATGAGACCATCATAGCCTTTATTCCCAAAATACTCGTAGAGGTCAAGGGTGACGGTAACAGGAATAATCGTGCTTTGTCCGGTACCCGGGATATCAATCGGCGAAGTAATGTCTCCTTTGATAGTCTGGACATCATCAATCAACAGGCGAAAGTCCAAGCTAGAGAGAGTGGCAGTACGGGAAGGCGAACCTCCCTTACCGTCATTAGGATTGACAGCCGCGACATTAATCGTGAATTCTACCGGTAACTTACCTTGTGCTACGGCACGGGAGAGTGATAAGCCGTCGACGATAGAAAAGTCGGTAAGAGCAGACTTATTCGCTGTCGAAATGCCCGCCACTTTAAACTGTGCAACATTTTCAAGCTTGAATTGAAGGCGCTGCACATTGTTGAGAGCATTCATAATTGCAGGACAGCTTTGCAGACTCATCGATGCGAGGATACAAAGAATACCTAGACTAATACGGTGTACATAGAACTTCATAATGTAGACTCAAGGATATAGAACATAAGCAAAATAAAAAGCCGCAGTCATCTTTCCGGCTTCCGGTAGAGATGACTACGGCTGTAACGATTTGAAATTACTCAATTCCGGAGGCAGCCAGTGCATCAGCACCACCTTGTTGAATCAGCAATTCTTTCAGAGCAGCTACTTTCTTGCGCTCGATATTAACGGTCGAAAGGAGCTTTACTTTCGCTATCAACAGCTTCTCTTCAATAGGCTTACTCAAGAAATCATCGGCTCCTGCTTCGATTGCTTTCAATTGATTGGATACATCATTAAGTGCTGTGACAATTACTACAGGAATCTTGTCTGTCGCAGGTGACTCCCGTAATTTCTTAACAGTCTCATAGCCGTCCAGGCGAGGCATCATCACGTCAAGTACGATAGCATCCGGCATACGCTCTGCCACGCGCTCTAAGCACTCGACACCGTCATACGCTTCTGCTGCATCGTAACCGTTTGCTTCCAAATATCTGCGAAGAAGCTTTGTGGTAATTCTATTGTCGTCGACAACTAAAAGATAAGGTTTTGCCATTATTACACTCCGATAAAATAGTAAAAGTTGATTTTTTCTCTGTTTTTATTTTTACAAAAATAATTCCTTTTCCTGACGTAACGGACTAAAAAAATGTGATGTTGGGTTTTCACTTGAAATTTGCCTCAACACATCGGAAAAAGTATCTCTGCCAAAACGCGCAGACCATACTATCGGCGAAAGAACACGTTCCTGAAGCTTCCCGGCCGGAAAAAGTACCGATGCCGTCTCACGACTCTTGTCAAAGAGCGTGGCATGACGCTTTTTCTGCGCCGAAGCAATCCGCTTTTGTAGGTCCTCAACTACCTTTTCGGTCTGTCGCTCGGCTGCCCCGACAGCACCTCCAAGCGATTGATCAATAGAGATCGCATAGCTGCTCATAGCTGCAAACATCGTCCTGAGCTCTTCGGACACACCGGCAAAAAGCTCAGCTCCCTGCGTGTCCGCCGTCCTCACTGTGAGCTCAGACTCGATTACTCTCCACGGACGCAGAAAAAACTTCGCATCCAATGAATTTTTGTCCAGAAATCGTATCACCGACGGTGGCATAAATGTAGCCGAATGGCGGGGGAGGACAGCCGGCACCGGTACGCCAAAAACTTCATAAGTGTATTGTAATTCAGATAAATATGCAATTTCACCGGGACCCGCTATATACGCAATCGTCGGCAGAATAGCATCCTGTACAATCGGCCGCAGAAGCACATTCGGCGAGAAAAGATCGGGCATTGCTTCCGCTGTTGAGAGTAATTCTTCCACTGTAAACTCTGTGTCGAGAACCGTAAAATGTTCTCCCGTCCATCGTATCTTACTCCGCTCACCATCACGATGCATGAAGAGATTCGGCTCCGAAGCCATTGCCTGCACATGATAGCCGGCGCTTTCGAGCTGAGCCGCCATTCGATCGACCGCCGCTTTCGTTGCCGTGGGATTTGAGAGCTCTTTTGTTGTAATTGTTCTAAAAAGTCCATGCTTACGAGCGACTTCCGCCGAAAGAAACAGTACGCCGTAGGTACCTACATACTCCTGCAATAGCTGCGTAAATGCCTGCGTCCAGCTTACTCCTTCACGGTAGATACCCCGCAGAAGTGTCATGGTGTCCTGAGTATGTTCCGAACTCGGCAGTGTGGCTTCCAGCAGATTCAATACTTCCGAAATATGAGCATCAAAGACACGCTCGGCTACCGGCACCGTGGTCGTAATCTCTTGAGTACACGACACTTCGATCGGTTCCTGAAGCGCATTCAACACAAATGTCTGCGCTGCTTCTGCACTGTCGGCATCATTATCTTCGATCCAGAAGACGGGTACGGTTGATAGGCCTTTTGCCGTGAAATTCTCCGCATAGCGTATAGCAGAATGCGCCTTGAGTAGCGTATAAAGCGCACCTCCCAAGAATCCTACTTGCTGTCCGGTAACAGCAGTAAGAGTCGTAGTGTCTTGTAATAATTGTAGGTTATGTGCCTGTAGGTCGGTCAGCGTCACCGTACTCATGGTAGCATTTATCGCATGGATAAGCTCTGTTCGACCGGTGAAGCGTTGAGCACGTTCTTGCCATAAAGCGTGGTTGTCAAGCGTGGAGTTAGCAGGAAAAGCATCCTCAAAAAAAGGATTGTTGCCGATAAATTCAGTAAACAGTCGCGAAAAACTAAGAGCCGAATAGTCAATAGAATACATACATTCTTATCGAGAGAAAAAAAGTAGGAATGTATGTGCGATGCACAGTACATTCCTACCTAAAAAGTTGAGATGATTGATCAGTTAACTCTGCACCAAGGTTCCTTAGACTGTTTCTTCGCTGCCATTCGGGCCAGACGTTTGGATTTTGTACCGGCACTCGGCATGAAGATTGAAAGGAAGTACGAACGGAAGATGTATCCCCAAAAGCTCTTTTCAAGCAGCACAGGGTCGATGAGATGTTCTATTTTTTTATGCTCTTCCGGCGTCAAACTCCAATGGATATTCGCTCTCTTGTGATGGATGGTATGATAGCCGTTGTTAAAGAGCAGCACATTCAGAAAACCGGTAAAATTCCGCGAATGGTCATTGTCCGATTCTTCATCGGCATGCACATGCTGAACATAATTAAAAATCAGTATCGAAAACAGTGCCACCTGATGCGGGATAAAGATATAAAGAAGCGTTTTTTGCCAGTCGATAAGTATGCCTGCAATATAGACCGCCGCAAGCGCTACGTATTGAAAAATAGCGAGATAGAAACCATTTCGGTTGTTTTTATACAACATCTTCAGATAATCACGAATCGGCTTCTGTTGGAAAAAACTGCTAATAGAAGGGTAGGACACAAGCGTCAGGAAGTTGTTCTTTTCACTGATTCGGTAAGTAATGGTATAATCGCCCTCTTTGTTATTCAAAAAATGATGATTACGGTTGTGAGTCGGTATCCACCCGAAGGCAGGAAAACCGTAAAAAACCGTCAGCCAGTAGTCAGTCAGATTATTCATCATCTTACTTTTCCACATCGGCACATGATTGTGATTATGAGCAATCACCGCTACGGTAATTGCCATAAAAAGCGAGAGGATATAGACGGGTATCATGAACCCGAAATACCATTGGATAAAGAGGAGAGACGTCGTAACAGCCATGTAAGCAACGGTTTTGCGGTCGGCCTTGTAGCGTAATTCTGGAAG
>JBPOHH010000493.1:0-4166 GCA_052035765.1 Bacteroidota bacterium | reverse complement strand
GACTGCTTCGCACAACCAATAATTTCACCGGCATCGAGCGTGTCGGGCACCGAGAAGCTTACGCCTTGTTTACTGCCGCTGATGGGTAATAGTACCTCGTTGTTGCAAGGTTCGGTTATGATTTTCATCACCGCTTTCGAAGTACCGCTCGCGCTTGGTTCAAAACGAATAGTCACCTGTTTGCCGGCGTTTGCCGGGATGAGGAGAGGCATTGCGGTCAGAACTTTAAACTGAGGGTCAATTGATGTAATTGCGCTGATTTCTACATCGAGAGCAGTGGGATTCGTGATGGTGATAACGGTATCTTTCGCCGGGTCGCAACCGAGTAATTCGGGAAATACGAGCGAATCGGGGGTGATGTTTATGCCGGAAGTAAAGAGTCGAATTCGGATGTGGGAGGTGTCTTTGCACCCGTTTTTGTCGGTCACAATCACTTGATACGTGGTATCTGTCGGTGGCTTGGCAGTGGGGCGGGCTATGTAATCAGAGGATAATCCTATAGATGGTGTCCATTGATATTGATAGCTTCCGGCGCCACCGGTGGCAATATTCCCGATGGTAATGCCTGCTCCCGCGCAGATAACCGTGTCGGCGCCGGCATAGACGGTTGGTTTTGGGTTCACCGTGACTCGTAGGGCATCCTCGGAACGGCATCCATTCTTATCGGTGATTGAAACGGTGTAGGTCGTTGTAGATGTTGGAGAAACAGTAATTTGAGCAGTGGAATCCGAGCCGATAATTCCTGCCTTGGGTGACCACGTATAGGTATAGGGAGCCATGCCACCGCTTGCATTTTTACCTATTGGCACGGTATCGCCAAGACAGGTCGTAAGATCTTCGCCGAGGTTAATTGTTAGTATTGGTGTGATGGTGACGATGAATGTTGTGTCTTTGTAACATCCGGTGTTTATTGAGGTTTGTCGAACGCGAATAGTATCAGTGCCGGTTTTGGTCCAATTGACCGTAATACTCGAATCAGTTCTTCGCAATGAGGTGATTGTCCCCAAGCGGATGCTTTGCCATTCGTAAGAAGTATTAGGCGCGAAGGGCAGACTGTATTCGACGCCCATACCGTCATCGAGGCAAAAAACAGATGATTTATTCGATGAAATTGAAATTGACAAATCATTACACTGTTCCCACCGAGTGATGAACGCATCGATTTTGGTTATTAGAGAATTCTCATTTAGCACTACCTGATGTGCTCCCGGGGTTGCGATATTGTTTGTACTAGATGTCCATCCGGTTGCAAATACATTCAGAGCATTATCTACAACGATATCTATACCATAATCCGCGGATTCTCCGCCATAAAATGTAGCCCAATCACGTGTTCCATTCGATAAAAATTTCGCTATAAATGCCTCACAGTCACCGTTATTACCTAATTGATAGGCATTGGTCGAAGTGTACAGATTCGATGAACTATTGGTTGTGCTGATGAGATAAGCATTTCCCAGTCTGTCTAATGCCAATGAGCTTCCACTTTCGCAATCGCTTCCGCCATAATAGGTACCCCAAAAGAGAGTACCGGTGTCAGAAAATTTTGCTAAGAAAATATCACCCACTCCATAATTCCCAAAATCCAATGCCCCGGAACTCCATTGACCTATGCAACTTTGACCACATCCACCGGCTCCACCGTAGGTTGGCTGATATGCAGTACTTGATGCTATAAAATTTGTACTATTCGTACTGCCGACTATAAGTACGGCGCCTGTTGCATCCACTTCGATATCATTTCCGTAGTCTTCAGTATCACCGCCATAATAAGTACTCCAGACCAGTGTGCCTGTGCTTGTAAATTTTGCAACGAAGGCGTCATCGCTTCCCTTGAGCGAAGATTGATGGACGCTACTGCCGGTTGGTACAATTCCGCCGGTACTCGCCGTTACCCCGGTAATATAGACATTACCATTCTTATCTGTCGAGATTCCGGTGGAATGATCGTTTAGCCCGCCACCAAAATACGTGCCCCACTGCCGGACTCCGGTATTCGAGAACGAAGCGATGAAGGCATCACTATTGCCGGCATTGGATAGCTGATGTGTGCCGGCAGTTGCGATCGCGTCCGAAGCTGTTGCCAAGCCTGTAATGAGAACATTACCGCTATTACTAACCGTTAGGTCAGTACCGAATGAACCCCTTTCGCCATCTTTACCTCCATAATACGTAGCCCAGCGTCGTACTCCTGAATTCGTGAACGAAGCAACAAAGGCATTACTGCTACTGTTAAGACTTCCTCGCTTGGTTACTTGGTATGCGCCTGATGTAGCAATACCGGTGTCACTTTCTGTGGTACCGACTACGAATACATTTCCACTTGCATCGACATCAATACCGGCTATATCATCACTCCGAGATCCACCGTAATATGTGCTCCACCGCCGTGCGCCGTCTTTCGTAAATGCAGCAATGAAATTATCATAATAGAAAGGATCGGTACCAACATATACCACTTGGTGTGCACCTACCGTAGCGATAGAAGATGTACTTGTAGTTGAGCCTCCGATATAAATACCATTGTTTTGATCTGTTGCAATACAGCTACCGCCATCATCCTTACTTCCGCCAAAGTATGTTCCCCATTTCAGTGAAGGCGTAGGGTCGATGACAAGTGTCTGATGCAGCGAATAGTTGGGCACAGAATAACCATACATGTCCATACCTATTTTTTGAAATCTCACGCGGAGTTCACGTCCACTCTCAGCCAGATAGCTTTTGGGAATATGCTCGGTAATACTGCCATGTCTGAGTGTGAGTTCGATCAAATTACCGGAAAGTGTTGTACTCGTAGCACCCTTATACTGCAAGCGGATACGAGACGCATCACCACCCGGGTGGATGATAAACTGATACTCGGCTTCACCCTTCGACCCTTGAAAAAACTCCAAATCTATATGCGGATAAATATCACCATACACGATTCGCGCATAGTTCCGAACATTCGTCACACCTTCTTCACCAAGACCCGTTGTATAATAATTTTGATAATCATCCGATGCGCCGATTGCGCGGATTATTGGTGCAGGGTTCGCGCCGACGAGCTCCACATCGACACGATGAAAGTGCTGTTCGTACGACTCCCGTTGCCGCGCATTCGACCGATGAATGACGGTTGAATTGGTTAGCACCGGCACAGCTTTCTCGATATAACTATCATAACTAAAACTATTTGCCTTGAGTTGAATATTTAGTCCCGGCCGATTCAATAGGTATCGTACCGAGGTATTCGGCATAGTGTACTGGTCCAGTATCTGCCCTTTGTTTTCAACGTATCCCTGCTGCTTTTGCAGTGAATACGTACCTGCCGGTGCCGCCGCACAGGTGACAGCGGTAACTATCGCAACAAAAAAGTAAAAAAGTGAGCGCATAGCATACTCTTTGTGGTTGTCTAAAAGATAGATTGGTTTCTGTTCATTATATTCCAAATGTTCGCCTGCGGTCACCCATTGCCGTCCACACCATGCTAAGAAATGCACACACAATGGGATTGGCAAATATAATACCGGCTAAAAAATGTAACATCCTGATAAACATTACTTTACGAGACTCACTCTGATCGTCTTAATCACATTCGGCGCCTGCAACCTGAGGTAATACACCCCACCACCGGTCAGCGAGAGTTCAATGGATTTTTTATATGTCCCGGCTCCTCTCACCGCCTCGTCGATAATCATCACTTCCCTGCCTAAGACATCAATAAGTGAAAGCTTTACGGGTGATTCCTCGCGGAGGGTATATTCAAATTCAGCATTTCCGCTCGCAGGATTGGGCACCATGCTCAAGCGTACGACCTGCGTCGGCTGATAGAGCCGCACGCCGCCCTCACGACAAATATCAGCGAGCACAAGTTCGCCGTTTACCCGCGCAGCCGTGACGACTCCCGTACCGTTAAGCCATTCGAAGGTAAGGAGTTCGAGGTTTGTACGTTCTGCATTGCCGAGCGTGGCTTCTGCCGGAATTAAAGCAAGAATATCACTTCCGCTTTGGCGTGTGCCGGTAATTTCTACTTCGCATCGGTCGCTATTTGTTCCGATGTTGCAGACAATCGCAGGGTCGGTGATATGGAGAATTGTACGGTTGAAGCCGACTTTTGCTTTGAAGTTTGTGGCGCCCGATTTTGCAAGTCCATTCTCACTTGTAAGCTTGAGTGTTACTTGTAC
>JBPOHH010000875.1:0-2095 GCA_052035765.1 Bacteroidota bacterium | reverse complement strand
CACCCGAAAAGGAATTGTAAAATGAACTTTGCGAAGGGTCGAGATGCTTGGCAGCTACTTTTACGGATCCGTTAAATGGACTACCGTCGGACGTGACAAATGCTGAAGGTGGGAATTTCACGGAAGCTGTTCCAATGGATACTGTTCCACCGGTTGATGATTTGACCGTATATCCCGGCGCACTACTTTGCAGCGTCAGGCGGAGTTCGGTGATGCCACCACCTTTAGGTACTTCCGCGCGGCTGCCGGTAAAGTAGCCATTTTTCTTGCAAATAATAAAGCAGCGAGTCCCGGGAACACTGGCATTTTGAATCATGAACGTGCCGTATTTATCGGTCACGGCGTTTTTACCGTTTGCGATAATTGCTGCACTAGGAACAGGTTGACCCGATTCGTCCGTGACGATTCCGGCGAGTGTGGTCGTGACATTGCCGGTAGGATTACCGTTTGCGTCCGTCGGCGAACCCGCTTCTTTGCAGGTTGCGAGTAGGATGACGAGGGTAGGGAGGAGGCAGAGGAGGCGGAAAAATTTCATGGATTGCTCCGGGAGATTTGGATGAAACAATTGTTTGTTGTGTTGTCAACGTTTATGTTATTTTACCTTCCAGACACGGTGTAAACTCGTGTCTTGAGATTGAGAAACATTGTAATTATATATAGAACTGATTAAAAATTGACTATTTGAGCTATAATTAAACTGACCACATCTAATAGGATGCGATATCAACGGGATAGGCAAATATTTTTTTAATTTTCCAGCAGGCAGGGAATATATTGCCGGTGGTAAACTGGTGTAACCATTTTTTACTTCTTGAACGACAAACGTTGAATCGTTTGCAATACCTATATCCCCTATTATTTGGTAGTTAATTGCACCTGGGTACTTAAAAGGTTCCGTATTTAACTTTTTACCGGTTTGTGTATTATAAAAATTTATTGCTGCATTATTTGAACTTTGTGGCAACGAGACGATAGAGAGATCTGGCGAGAAACCAGTACCGGTATTAGTATAGGCAGCGTTAGCGAGAATTACATCATGTGATAATTTGTCAGAAGCAATATCCCAATGAACTATTTGGGTGTTAGGGATGCCATTAAGTGGATTGAGTAAAACGATTTGGGTTGAATTATGAATTCCCATAAACTTCCAATTATCAACTCCAATAAATGAAAAATCTTTGATCTTAGAACCATCCTTTGTCGAATACATTGAAAGTCTCATGGTATCGGTATAATCACTTGCTGATGTCATAGTAGCACCGATAATCGCAGAGCCATCACCCAACATTTTTACTTCACCATTTCCGATGGATTTGAACTCTCGTATTACGGCACCACTACGCGGGTTAATTATTGTGTATGTACAAGGTAAGGAAACATAAGGCAATGTTCGAATTAATAATTTCGTTCCATCATCACTAAAATTTACCCACTCAATTAGGATATCGTGGGTAAATTCACACAATTTCACACCTGTTTCGGTATCATATACTCTGACGAAATGTGGATTCAACCCAATTACTCCATGGCTTGCAATCATTGAACCATCAGGCGAAAGGATTGATTGTCCAATAGTGGTAAACTCATAAAATTCGGCACTACTTCCATTCTCACAAGAAAAAAGCCGACCAACAGCAAAATTATCCCCTGAGCTTAAGGCACTTGTTGAGTAGGGGTATGTGAATTGTCCGTCAAAAGTCGTTGCCTCTACTGTCAACTCCACCCCAACGGGAATCCACATTTTAAATTCTCCGGAAGTAGTAAAATGTGAGAGATAGTTACCTGTATATGTCACCACCACCGTCCCGGCAACAGGGCTATCTTTGCAATCAACAATTACCCCGGAAATATATGCAGGACAAGTGGTTAATTGAATATTTACGGTTCGCTCTTCGCCTTCATTAAGAGCCCCCACTGCAAAATCATCAGCAGTCAGATTAAAGTTTTCAGAGGAATGAATAGATACGGTAAAATCTACCTTCATTGGCACACGTTGAGAGAAATACCCTTCATTATCGGTTACTACTTTTCGTTGCCCGACGGTCACGACAATTCCACTAATTCCTTCATTATTACACACCACCCTTCCCTTCAC
>JBPOHH010000451.1:0-9631 GCA_052035765.1 Bacteroidota bacterium | reverse complement strand
CCTGCACTTCATTTATCCGCGCGCTCACTTCAATATTCCTTCGAGCCAGCTCTTTTTGAATAATTTCTTTATTCGCTTCGAATTCCTTTACTTCTTCAATCTGTGCTTTGAGCTGTTCATTTTCACGTTCGAGCTGTTCAATTTTCTTAAATGCTTCATGATTCTGAGCTTCGACGCCGAGAAGTTCATTGACTTTCTCATCGAGCGCCGTTTTTTCGGTAAACAGCGTCGAATACTCATCAAGCAATTCACCAATTCTCCGTTTTTTTTCTTCGAGAGAATCAATCAAATCCTGTTGATTCCTCTCCTGCTCTGCTACTTTTCGGATGCGGTCGTCATAACCGTCGATTTGTTGCTGAAGTTCTTTAAGTCGATTATTCAGTGCTGCCTGCTCGACCTTTTTTCCATCAAAAAGATCTTCAATTCCTGCTACTTTTTGGGAAAGTGAGGCATTATCTTCTTGCAGGGATACTATAAGTTCGCCGGACATTTTGACGATGTCCCAAAACTGTTGCAGTGCTTTTTCGATTTCTTTGCTCGGCATATATTTTTGCGGTAAAAATGGCTCGTACATTTTCGTTGTATTCGATTAAATATTTGATATATATGTTACTTGTCCAGACTACATTCGGTTTGACAATTATTTTCCATCAAGAATTATCGGCGGGCTCGCCTTGCCGCCGCCTAAAATAATGAGTTTGGAATTCGGAGAATTTGCGAGTTCTTTCTGAACTTTTATCATCTCATATTGCAGTACTTTTTCGCTGAGACCTTCGCTCATGATTTTCTGAGCATCTGCCTGTCCCTGCGCTTCGACGCGTTTGAGCTCAGCTTCCTGACGACCTTTTGCGAGCACATATTCCATCCGTTGTGCGTCCTGTTCGGCGTTGATTTTACGTTCGATACTTTCCTTGACCGACGCCGGAAGCGTGATATTCCGCACGAGAAGCTGTTCGAGTATAAACCCTTTTTTCGAAAAATCTGCCTCAAGCAACGAACGAATTGAGCTTTCAAATTCTTTTCTTTTTTGGGAATACAAATCCGTTGCCACAAATCCGGTCGCACCTTCACGAATGCGGGTACGTGCTACGCCGCGGATATATCTGTTTTCGTAGTCGAGACTCAGGTCCTGATAAATTTTCGGTGCCGATGCCGGAGAAATCCGATACAGCACGGTCAGGTCGAGCATTACTTCGAGACCGTCTTTACTCATCACGCGGATGCCGTCGTCGCCTTCTTTATTTCCTTCGTCATGCACCGACGACATGGTATAATTCTGCGTCCATACTTCCATTTGATACACAGACATCAGTGGATTCACCACGTGCAGGCCTTCACCGAGAATATCGCTTTGGACTTTGCCGAAGAGCGACATCACGCCGACCGTTCCGGCGGGGATTTGGCGCACCCCTGCCGTGAGTAATCCTATCATAATTACAATTATCCCACCGAGCTTGAGAAAATTACGAAACTTATGCAGCCCGGGAGAGTCCGACTTAGCGGCGCCCATACCGATAACAAAGACGATAATTCCTACAATTGCAAGAAACATAGATGCCTCATTGGTATAATGGATAAAATTTGAACGTGATTCTGTGTGAGTTGATTCCGTTGAATTTGATTCAAACTTGATTATTACGTACAATGTACTGTAAATAACATCAGCAACCAAACAAAAGAAAAGCCACCGGCAGAATCAATGGTGCAAGTGGCTCTAAAACGGTCATCGAATGCAGTATGATCGCTGATAATTACCGGTATTGTCTCAAAAATTCAAGACGATCCTGTAACTGAGCAATCGGAATCAACAGCTTGTCCTTTCCGAGAATCGCATCTTCCTGACTTGTAAAGATTAATTCATAATCCTTACTCATGATAATTGCTTCTTCAGGGCAAACTTCCTCGCAAAAACCGCAGTAAATACAACGCAGCATATTTATTTCAAATTTCACGGGATAGCGTTCTTTCTCCTTGGTTGTCTCCCCTGCCTGCACTTCGATGGCAAGTGCCGGGCAAACGCGCGAACAAAGACTGCATGCCACGCAACGCTCGCCGTCTTCCTCGAGGACAAGCACAGGACGACCGCGGTACGAACCTGTCGGCTCCCACTTTTCTTCCGGATACTGACGCGTCATTTTGGGCTTGAGCATCTGCTTGAACGTAAGTCCAAGACCACGGGCGATTTCCGGTAAATAGATTCTTTCCCAAAAGGTAAGACGATTTTTTTCTGTGTTTTTTTCGACGTTCATATTGATACTTTCACAAAGTTCAATTCAAGTAAAGAAAATGGATAGATAATCGCATCTAAGCGTATAATTCACAGCATATTAATTCATAAGTCCATAATGCTTGAGCACCACCATCACTACACCGGTCACGATAATATTGGCAAGTGCGAGCGGGAGCATGACTTTCCAACCGAGATTCATCAATTGATCGTAGCGGAAGCGTGGAATTGACCAGCGAACCCAGATAAAGAAGAATAATATCGGAACAAGTTTCGCGGCGAATACACCGAATTGCACGGCAGCCAAAACTGGCGAGCCGGCAGGAATTGCAAGCTGTTCGTAGAGAAACGGCACTTCCCAGCCGCCTAAAAACAGCAACACCATCATCGCAGAAGCCGTGACCATATTGGCATATTCCGCCAGGAAGAACAATCCGAATTTCATACCCGAATACTCGGTATGATAGCCGCCGACGAGTTCGGGTTCGGCCTCGGGAAGGTCAAACGGAGTACGATTCGTTTCAGCAAAAGAAGCTACAAGGAAGATAATAAAGGCGAGTGGTTGCAGGAAGATATTCCATTTTCCACCTGCTTGTGCGTGAACAATATCGGTGAGGTTGAGCGAACCGGCGAGCATGAGCACACCGATAAGAGAGAGACCCATTGAGAGTTCGTAGGAGATCATCTGCGCCGCCGAACGTAATCCGCCAAGCAAGGAATATTTATTATTCGAAGACCAGCCGGCGAGGGTAATTCCATAGACACCAACCGACGACATCGCGAGCACGAACAAGAGTCCGATATTGATTCCCGGCGCGACGGTCATTAATATTTCCTTCCCGCCAACGACAAACGAATCACCAAACGGAATAACGGCATAGACTGCCATTGCAACGCCGATAGAAATGATAGGTGCGATAAAGTGGAATTTTTTATCAGCCAGGGCGGGAATAATATCTTCCTTCATAAGCAGCTTGAACACATCGGCAAACGACTGAAAAAGCCCAAGCGGACCGACACGGTTCGGACCAATCCGATTCTGAATCCACGCCGATATTTTTCGCTCAAAATACACCAAATATGCCGCTGACATCAGCAAGCCATTGACGATGAGAAAGATTTTTGCAAGTAAAATCAAAACATCAGTAAGCAAAGGGGACATAATGTTCCGTTATATGAATTGGACAATTTTGTATATCAACGTTTGTAATACTCTACGTAAGAACTTAATTCGGCTTTAATGTATGGGATTCATAGACAGTCACTTTTGGTTCAGGGCGACCGGCATTGCCAAAAGTAATTCCCTGATATTCTTGCAACAGCTCATAGCTCATGCCATGAAAACTCTTCACTTCGATGCTTAATTCTTTAAACACACCCGCCGCATCGGCAAAATGCCATGCACCGCCCATGCGATTGGCAACCATTTGAATAATCTCCCATCCCGGCTTGCAGTCACGGCGCGCGCCTTGTGACCAGCGGTCATTCCGTGCACCGAATTTATCCCAGCGGCTCATTTCGAGACCTGTTATGCGTTCATTATCCTTCGTTGCTACCGCGGGCTGAATATATTGCACGCGTTTATTGATATTGGTATAGGTGCCTTCGGTTTCGGCGTAAGTCGTATTGGCGAACACAACATGTGCCATTTCGGTAATTGCTGTAGGATTCGAGGCGTGGACAATCAGGCATTCAACATGCGATAATGCACTTGCAATCTCAGCATTGTCGCCGATGGAAGCATCGAGTACATAGACTGCTTTGATGGCATGGCTCTTAATTTTCTCGACAAGATTATCCATCGACACTCCATGCTGCTGTTTGATCCCGATTTCAATCGCACCATGGGCATTCGGAGTACGGTCGGCTGTGCGTAATTTGCTATCTGCGAATGACTTATCAGCATGATGCATGAAGTCTGTATGGGTCGTTTTCAGTACTTTATGAGCGAGTCGTGCGAGGAGGAAATTGTCTTCGTTCGTCGCACGGGCTGAGCCAACAACCATAATTTCCGATGGCTTATAGGCGCGGAGTAATTTCGCTGCATGGTCGGCTGCTGCTTCCCAGGTTGCGGGTGCGAGGGTATTACCCGAACGTACCATCGGACTCTCGATTCTATTTTCATTAACAAATTTATATTGATTCAAGCGCGCATCATCGCACATCCAATAGGTATTGACATGCATGTTGGTGCGTGGCTCAAGGCGGAGCACTTCGTTATTCCGCACACCTACTTTGATATTGCAACCTCTTGAACATCCGGGACATACGGAATCAGTGAAGCTCATTTCCCAAACACGCGATGTAAAGCGGAAATCGATACTCGTCAGCGCGCCGACCGGGCAGATGTCAATGACATTCATTGAGTACGGGCTATCGAGTTGCGTACCGGGGAAAGTATCAATGGTCACATGATCACCGCGTTGCACGAACGTCAGCACGGGTTGCTCGGCGACTTCTTCGGCAAATCGGATACAGCGGGAGCAGGAGATGCAGCGTTCAGCATCGAACATCACATTCGGTCCGAGAGGAACGCGTTTGTCTTTGTGGTTTTTCTTTTCGTCGAAGCGGCTTTTGCCTTTTGAGTGGAGGAATTCATATTCCTGAAGCTTGCACTGCCCTGCTTCATCGCAGATTGGGCAATCGAGGGGGTGATTAATGAGAAGGAATTCCATGACAGCATTTTGAGCATGCTCGGTCTTGCTGCCGAGAGTGTCGATGACCATACCGTCGGCAACGGGTGTCGCGCAGGCAATAGAAAGCTTTGGTCCCCAGCCGATGACTTGATTACCGTCGGCATCTCGCTCGAAGGAGCCGTCGGCAGCTTTGCGGGGAAACCCTGTATTGACAAGGCACATACGGCAATTACCTGAAACAGAAAGGGCGGGATGCCAGCAGAAATGGGGAATCGTTATTCCGTGCTCAAGAGCAGCTTCGATGATTGTTTTTCCGGCAGAAGTCTCTATACGTTGACCATCAATAGTAATTTGGGGCATGAATTTCTCCTCAAAATTTCAGATAAAGGGCTGAGCAGTGTGCTGCATAGTACGGCGTAATACGCCATTCTCAATAGTAAATGAGAGTACCTACAGAATTTTACTATTATTTTGACTGCAAATTACAATTTTTTATGGTTGTGGGAAAAAGGAAAAAGCAGACAAATTACATCCCTTAAAAAAATATTTACTTCACCGCCCGTTCTTTTGGTCGTGTGTGTTGGTTATTGTCCTTCTTTTTCTTAGTTTTACCGTTAAGTCAAAATGCAGGCGTTTTTTTTAACCAATTAGGAGTTTCTTCATGAAAACAGTTTTCTCCCTTCTTTTTCTTTTATCTATTCTTTCACTACAAGCCCAGCCAGTCCCGAAATACGACTTGGGAATTAATGCAGGAGCAATCGTGCAAAGCCACTCGGGAGCTGACCGGGCGGTAGGTGGACTCAACGGAATGTATTTTTACATAAGTGACTATGGTCAAACATTCTATACAAAGCCCATCTATTCTCTTTTTATTCCTGCAGAAACAATTACCCATGAAAATGCAGTATCAATGATGGGTCTTGCGACGATTGGGTATATGGCTGATCAAAACTTCCAAATTTGCGGTTCGGTTGGACAGTATTTCGGCAAATCTACCTCTACTTTTACCTCCACCATTCAATTCAAAGAGATTATAAAACCTGATACAGTTTATACTTCCGAGAAAGTGTCGGGCAACATTGTCACGAAGGTAGGCGGATGGATTATCGAGCTCGGTGCGCGATATCATTTTGGTTCCGACATCCATCCCTATGTCGGTGCCGGCATTCGATATAATACCCAAGCTGTGTCTCAGGTAGATCTCACCCTCAATAGTAAATCCATTGCGGTATTAGAAAGACATTTTTACGAAAGCATCAGTGAAATCGGAGGATATGTCGGTGCCGGGGTTAAAATTCCGCTTTCTAAAGTGTTTTGTATCGATGTACAGGCTGATCTCAACATCCGAAACGCCAAAGAGGGCGAAAAAGACAACAGTGGCAGCTATTCAACGGTATTCGCTCTTGAGCCTGCGTTCCGTGCGGGTGTGTCGTTTGACCTAAATTCAATCTTCGATATCGGCAAACACCCAAGTGATTATGATGATGAAGATGATCCAAAAACCAAAACAAAAGGGAAAGCTAAAACACCCAAAGCTCCCGGCCCATCGGATAAATAAGCATCCAACATATCAAATTCTATACAAAGAGCCCACTTCTAATGGGCTCTTTGTATTTGTAGAATCACGGAAGCATGGACGAATACGAAATTTGCTCAATTAATAATAATCCATTGAACGATAGAGAAACCACCTACCTTTTCCAGCTTTGGTAGAGAAGGTGGAGTTTTGGGGGAGTTTTGGGGACTTGGGGACTTGGGGGACTTGGGACTTGGGGGAAAACTAATTATACGACCTTGTGAACTTATGAATCAACGACTTTCGACTTTCGACTTTCGACTTACAACATTCGACTTTCGACTTTCGACTTTCGACTTTCGACTTTCGACTTTCGACTTTCGACTTTCCACTTTCGACTTTCGACTTACGACCTCTTCCGATCCAACATCGGTTTTTCCACATAGATATAGCTGGGGACAGCAAACATCATCGTGCCGACGATACCGAGGCACACAAATGGTACATAGCCGAGATGATGAGCACCGAGTACTGCGAGCAGTTGCTGCACCGGAAATGCATAGATGTAGAGTCCATAAGAATAATCTCCACGGCGGTCAAAAGTGGTAAATGGCAGGTGAAAAGCCAGCCAGAAAACACTGTAGGCAATCGTAACCGATTCTATTTCAAGTGTATAGCCGAGGTAGCTTCCGAGTACATATATTACACATGCCACCAGAGCAAGCCAAGCGGACGACGGGATTGTATCTCTGAATATGTAGATTGCCGCTCCACAGAAAAAAGTAATGGAAAGGCGGATGAATTCCTCAACAAACGTATGACCTGCTATCATCGGCACAAGAGCCGGTGCATGAATCCGAAGTAGTTGCACTGTCCATAAACCTATAAGTGCAATGACAATAGTCCATCGCTTGCCGAGAAGACCCATCACGCCCAAAACACCGACGGCAAGGTAACAAAGGAATTCGTGGATTAATGTCCAGAGTGAACCGTTGAGTCCGGTCAATGGTGTCTTGGCAGGAAGCCCTGCAATCGTCCATTGCTTGATATACAAGAAGAAATTCGCATACACATACCTCAGCGGTGAGTCCGTTGACTCGTACAAGCCATACATACTCCCCTGCTCCAACCATTGAACCAGCGGCGCAAATACCAACGCCGTAAGCAGCAGACATACCCAAAAACCCGGAAAAATCCTCAGAAAACGATGTCGGAGAAATCGAAGTAAGCTATTGGAAGATATGTAACTGCGGGTGATTAAAAAACCGCTTAGAGCAAAGAATCCTGCTACCGCTACCGAACCCAACGTCGTCGCATGATTGCTCAGCAGAATAAACGGATCGTAGTCCGGAAAGCCACCAATCGGTAAACCATGCGAGAGAATTACCAACGCAGCCAGAAAAAACCGTAAAAATCCGAAATTATTACTCTTGGGGTCGAATACTGCACTAATGGATGGAAACGTTGGCATGAAGAACAGGAAGTTGAAAGTTAGCAAGCAGGAAATTGTTTGTATATTTGAAGCATCTAAGGGTATCTCAAATACTCTCATTCTGACTTCAATACGTCCACAATATAACGTTTTTCATGATACTTTCTACACGTTCAAGCGGAGTATTACTCCATATATCTTCCCTTCCTTCCCGGTTCGGTATCGGAGATTTTGGCGCTTCTGCCTTCCACTTCGCCGATTTGCTCCATGCTTCCGGACAAAAAGTTTGGCAGCTTTTACCCCTGACACCGACCGACCTCTCTTCCGGTAATTCTCCCTACAGCAGTTCGTCGGCATTCGCAGGCAACACGCTCTTTATCAGCCCCGAACTCCTTGTCAACGATGGGTTCCTCAGCCGGAAAGACCTGAAGTCGGTCCCCGATTTCCCGCTCGATCATGTTGATTATAAAGCAGTTCATGAATTCAAGCAGCATCTCTTCACCCGGGCGTTTGAGAATTTTCGACAGCTTCCCGAACACGAAGAATACCATGAATTCTGTCATACAAATGCCGGCTGGCTCGATGATTACGCGCTTTTTACTGCCCTGAAAACGCATTTTAGCGGCAAGCCGTGGTTCGAATGGTCGGATGCCCTGCGCCTGCGCCAGCACCCTGCGCTCGGCATCGCTTCCGCTCATCATACCTCTGCAATCGAACGTGAAAAATTCCTGCAGTTTGTGTTCTCGAAGCAATGGACCGCGCTCAAGGATTACTGCAATTCCAAGCGTATTCATCTCCTTGGTGATATTCCTATTTACAGCAGTCATGACAGCGCAGATGTCTGGGCGAATCCCGGCATTTTTCAATTAAACACCCGGAGTATGCCCACCTCTGTCGCCGGTGTGCCGCCCGATTATTTCAGTCCGAAAGGTCAGCGTTGGGGTAATCCTATCTACAATTGGACTGCCCTTCAGGAAACGGAGTATTTGTGGTGGAAGCTCCGTTTGCAGCGTAATTTCGAACTCTACGATGCTGTGAGAATTGATCATTTCCGCGGACTTGTTGCTTATTGGGATATTCCGGCGCACGAGAAGACTGCGATAAACGGGTCGTGGCAGTCTGTGCCGACGCTCGATTTTCTGCAGTCGTTAACGGCGACGTTCGACCATTTTCCCGTCATCGCCGAGGATCTTGGTACCATTACCGACGATGTGAAAGACGTGATGGAGCGCTTCACCCTTCCGGGAATGAAAGTACTGCAATTTGCATTTGATGACACACCGCATAATCCATATTTACCACATAATTACACCAAAAACTGTCTTGTCTATTCTGGTACCCATGATAATAATACCACCCGCGGCTGGTACTCGGGCGATGCAAGCGCAAGAAGTAAGAAATACATCAAAGAATATCTCGGGTATTCGCCGAAAGAAGTGACTATTCACGAGGATTTTATGAAGCTTGCGCTTGCTTCAAGCGCTATGATTGCCATACTTCCTCTTCAAGATGTGTTGGGACTGGGATCAGAAGCGAGAATGAATCAACCCTCGACATCTAAAGGTAATTGGTCGTGGAGAGCTACTCCGGGGATGATGAAAGAAAAGAATTTTAAAGTGCTGAAAACTATGACATCAATTTTTGGTCGTTTGTAGTGCGACGTTCATGCTTTAATTGCAGTACTGCTGTATTATAACTATTATTAATATCAATATCTTGATAGGACTGTACGTATTGCGCAGTTTTTTAATGCAAAGGTCGCAGAGGTTGCGCAAAGGTCGCTAAGCACCTGTTTATTTTTAATTCTTGATCCTCTCTCA
>JBPOHH010000308.1:0-2127 GCA_052035765.1 Bacteroidota bacterium | reverse complement strand
ACTTCCAATAGAAATGCTTGCTTCATCAATATCCTTGACCATCGCTTTCAGGCGCGGATCACCGAGGACATTCGCAGCATTTTTGAGAAAGCGCACCGATTCGAGCGAGATGTTTTTGGTGTCAATTTCCAGTAAATTAGCGATAAATTCATCGAGCGAGAGCTTCATCGCATCAAGCGTCGAAGGTGTAGAATGAATAATCGGATACGGAGGCGCAAAACTCAAACGCATGACAGATGAATAGCTGTTAGCTTCTTCAGGATAATAGAGTTGCAGGAATTTTCCGCCCGCAAGACTCGCCATCTCAATCCGTACGCGTAGGTCATCATCAATTTTCATATTTCGGTCGATTTGCATCGCAATTTCGATTAATTTACCGTCCGGAGCGAGCTTGACCGATTGGACATTGCCTATCGGAACACCCTGGTATTTCACCGGTTGCCCCTGTTCAACACCCGAAACAGAACTATCAAAATACGTCACAAATGTGCGGTATTCCCCAAAAAATTTGGACGCGCCGAGCCAGAGAATCGCGCCGGCGACAAGCGCGCATCCTACAAGAACAAAGACGCCGATTAAAAACGGACTCGACCGGCGACGGGAAGAGACGGACATAGTTACCTCACTGCATACTAAAAGAGAGATTATTTTTCGGAATAATTCTGCTGAAATTGACTGCTAATTTACCGTAATTCGACCGACTAACTACTACTCATCAACTAATATACCACTAATGACCTAACCCACATCCCACACCGCACCATATACATCCCGGTCGGCAAGCCACCCGTCATCACGCGCCACTCGCTCACTCCACTTGGTATAGTCGATGTCGCCACCGTCTGCCCGAGCAGATTGCTGATGCGGAGTTCGGTAGGGAGAATAGATGCTCGCTCGAAGGTCGCCGTAAAGCTGCTATGAGCCGGATTCGGGGAAATGGAGAATGGTGTAAGTGGTTGGTTTATTTCTTCTTGTACGGCGCTTGGATTGGCTGAAAGCCATATTTTAGCTGTGCTGTCCTGACTTGCCGAGACGATGCGAGTGCCATCAGAAGTCCAACGCACAGTATTCACGGCTTCGGTGTGTCCGGTAAATGTGCCGAGCTTGGTGCCGGCGGCTACCGACCACACACATGCTGTTTTGTCCAAGCTCGCGGTGGCTACTTTGCTGCCGTCCGGACTCCAACTGATATCGACAAGTTCATCCGTATGACCGGTGAGGGTCGTGAGCTTGGTACCGGTGGCGGCTGACCAGATAATCGCTGTTTTATCGAGACTTGCTGTTGCAATTTTTGATCCGTCGGGACTCCAGCGAGCGGCATTGACGTAGTTGTCATGCCCTTGTAACGTAAAAAGCTTTTCACCGGACGCTGCTGACCAGATAATGGCTGTATAGTCAAGACTGCCGGTCAGAATTTTTGTACCGTCCGGACTCCATTGTATCGACGGGATATGATCTGTATGTCCTTTGAGAGTAAGAAGTAATGTACCTTTGTCCGCGTCCCATATTTTTGCAGTACCATCATAGCTTGCGGTGGCTACTTTGGTGCCGTCGGGACTCCATCGTACGACAGATACTTCATCGCTATGTCCGCTTAACGTGAAGAGATTCTTACCGGTTGCCGACCAAATGATGGCTGACTTATCTTTACTCGTCGAGGCGATTTTCGAGCCGTCCGGACTCCATCGCACATCCGTCACAATATCGATATGTCCGGCTAACGTATGCAGCTTCACACCCGTAGAAGCTAACCACAGCCGAACAGTATTGTCACCGCTTGCGGTTGCTATTTTTGATCCGTCTGCGCTCCATTGCGCCGAATACACTATTTGGATATGCCCCGAGAGAGTAAAGAGCTTCTCTGCTGTCCATGCCGACCATATAATAGCAGTCTCATCTGTACTTGACGTAAGTACTTTTGAACCGTCAGGGCTCCACTCGGCTGTATATACATAGCCCGTGTGTCCTTTTAACTCACCCGCAATCAAACACATACCACTGAAAAAGAGATGAGCTGTAGCTACACCGACTATAAAAAAAAGCGTACGAAAACGGAACATGTGTTCTCCTGAATAATAATAAAGATAGAAATTAATAATGTCATTTGTAAAATTGTACTTTCCAGCC
>JBPOHH010000237.1:0-2720 GCA_052035765.1 Bacteroidota bacterium | reverse complement strand
CTGCGCGAGTGCTTGCCGATAGTCTTTGAGTTCATTGTAAATGACACCCATGTTCCCGATGATGTTCGCCTCATAAAGCGCATTCCCGGTTTGTCGTGCAAGCTTGAGTGCTTCGCTAGAATATTCGAGGGCGAGCGGGTAATTTTCGAGAGCGATATAGAGGTTGGCGATATTGGAGAGATTCGCGGCAATTCTCGTTGAACTACCGACGCGTTGATTGAGTGCACGGGATTGCGTCTGAGACTCCAGTGCCGAGGTAAATTCACCTAAATTTCGAAATGTATTACCAATTAATGCATGATAAATTGCCTGTTGATCTTTGTAGTCATTCGCCTGACTCAGCGAAAGTGCTTCCTGAAATATTGCGAGAGCATGGGAATATTCACCGCGGGCATAGGCGATATCGCCGAGAATTTTCAAAGCACGGATGTGTTCGACGATATTCGAATTTCTGCGGCTCATGGCGAGAGCGTGCTCAGCATGGGTAATTGCTTCATCAAAACGCGACTGATGGAAACATTCCGTTGCGCGGGCGTTTGCATCATGCGGACTTTCTTCCGGCAACGGATGTATTTCTCGAGCGGTTTTATCCATGCAGTTTGAAGCGTCGTCGTTAAGGGGAATGAAATAGTGTGTAGCCACATTTTCGTTTGCGAATTGAGCAAAAATAAGTAGTTTTGCGGCGGTAATCAACGAATACTTTCTCTTTATTTCTATGTCTGCTATGAACATCTCAAAACTTTTGTCTGATGGAACAGTTTTGCTCCATTTTTCTGCCAATGCTCCATGTTCGTTTCCTGCCCGTCCGGTGAGTGATGATATCGAAACGGAGATTCATTTCAGTAAATTTTGGGTACCGAATGCCAAGGATTCGTATTCGGTGACCGCCTCGGGCGACAGCATGACGGGAGCGCGAATATTCGAAGGCGATATGCTCGTCATTGATTGCAGCATCGAGCCACGAACAGGAAGTATTGTTGCCGCCTGGGTCAATGGTGATCTGACCATCAAGCGTTTACTCGCGACCGAAGAGGGTCATCCAATCCTCCGTGCGGAGAATCCGAAGTATGAACCGCTCTACATCCGCGAGCATGATGATTTTAGGGTGCTCGGAGTGATTACGTCGGTGCATCGGAAGCTGGATTGACGTTTTCAATTTCAGTGATGATGAGTGCGGTGAATATCGCACAGTCAAGAATATATATTTCATTCCATTGGCTCAATGATTTTTCAACCAACCATCAATTGTGACTATGAAAACCTTTGCATTTCTTTTCGTGCTTTTGGCTCTTAGCTTGCCGTCTTGTATTGATACTGCTGTTAATGTGAATAATGAAACCGGAGCAAATGTTTATTTCCCGCTCCATGTTGGAGATCAGTGGCATTATCAATATGCAGTAAACGGTATGCGGTATGATGTTTGCGATTCGCAGGTATCTGTTAATAACAACGTCTATTTCAGAGTAATTACTACGCATACCGGAGATCCTTTCCCTGATACATCCTTCTATCGAACGGAAAATACGAAGGTCTTCCGCTGGAAAAATAATGAAGAACGAGTCTATGCAGACTTTGGCGAGCCGGATACCGGTCAGCTGACACCGTATTATCAAATAATTATTGAACGGGACCAAACAATTGAAACGCCCGCATCGACATTCAGTAAGTGTGTGGGAACGATAAATTCGTCGGTCCATGTTGACAGTGATTATTTTCGGAATATAGCGCCAATGGTCGGCACCGTACGAATGACCGGAGAATCCCCGACCTTTTTACTGACCTACGCCAAGATTAATGGCAAAGACTATGGTAAAAAGTAAATCAGCTTGAAACATACAAAGCCCTGCTTGTCGTGCGACAAGCAGGGCTTTTGTTTTTTTCTTCCGAGCCCCTCGCTTCCTCGCGAGCGGCTCGGTGGGTTTGAATGAAGAACGTTTTGCACTGAACGTTTACACCAAGTCGTGTGCACCAAGTCGTGTACACCCAGCCGCTCGCCGAGAAGCGAGGGGCTCGGGAAGAGATATGTCTATTACTTATTCACCACTATCGACTTCGTAATCATCCCTGTAGCCGTACGCATCTGCACAAAATACAACCCCGTAGCCAAGTCCGATACATCCACTGATAATTGACCATTAACCATTGACCATTGACCATTAACCATTATTCCCAGGCTGTTCATCAACTTGACCGAGAGGATATTGTCCGCTCCGCTGATGGTGAAGGTCGTGTTTGTGGGATTGGGGTAGATTGTGATGCCGTCGGTAACTTCAATGAATTACTTCCACTGGATAGGGATAGTTTTCAACGCTCCAAACTTGTAAAGCACATCAAAAGTTAGCCACGTGCTAAATCTGTTGGAATGTTGAATTCGTTTGAATTCTTTAGCAACAGGAATAATATGTAGGTATAGCTGTTCGGACTTCTTGACTTGATAATTTCCTATGCGGCTAAAGCTTTCAAGAGTTATTGGTAAATCACCTCTAAATTCCTTGCTGGCATTGCGGGCAAGTGTAAAATCTCTTGTGCCCGTATAGACAGGTTTTGACTTATAAGTACTACCATAATACCCAAGCCAGCCATTTGTTAGTGTCGTGGTCCCAGCATAGAATGCTGTCGGCATCTCGCTCGATTCGACAGTGCTCCTGTTGGTAATACGAACTAAGCAACCGGCATCAAGGGAATCTTGAGTTTCTCTTATAATTGATTGAAGATTAACA
>JBPOHH010000458.1:0-4293 GCA_052035765.1 Bacteroidota bacterium | reverse complement strand
GCAGTATCCCATTGCGAACGTATGGTTTCAATCTTTGCAAAAATGCATTCGGCGAGCGCAGCATATTCACGATTACTGTATAATTTTGAAAGTGTAATCAATTCTTCCGCTGCCTCTATCGCCATTGCTCCGTTTCCGGTGACATGATAGGCATGGCAGAGCAAGTGCAGGGCATGGAGTTCCAACAGCTCACCACCGCTCTGCGCTGCCATCTGCACTCTGATTTCCTGAAGAATTGCTTTGATATGTTCCACCGCGCGCGCCGGAGTCTCACGGAGCACTTTGCGGAAGTCCTGTAATTTCAGGAGCGTGTCCGCTTCGAAAGTATCGGGTAGTTTTGGCATAGCTTTTATTGAGGGTCGAGCGGATAGCTCTCCTGCAATTGAACATCCCAGCTATAGGCATTCGCTTCCGAACCGAGACCAACGGTACCATCTTCCCCGATGACCATCCACAAATCAGTACCGAATGCTTTGATTTTATAGGGAATTTTCCCAAGAATCGCCGGCTGTAGTACGAGCACCCACTGCGTCGCCTCCGCGCTGTCTGCGGCAAATACCGTATCGCCGCTCGCCTGTAAATAGACGTTGGCAGCATTTTGGATGTAGTAGGTATTCGGCGAACCCAGCACGGCTAAATAGTGCCATGATTGATGGTTATATCCGGGATATCCCTGACTTACCTTCGCTACAATCTGTGCCTGATTCCCGTCAAAACACGACATCACCTCCGTGCTTGACTCTGCTATGCGATATAATGAACCCATGTATTTTTCCTTTAGTAACTATATGTAATTGATATATATACATCCCTGCTCGTGCGCTCAATGCTCGTGCCTCGGTCAAATATACACATACCACGGCAAAGACTCGGCGGCAAAAGGAGGAGTACTATCTCCTGCACTCTTTTTGTGCCAAACTTCCCACTGAATTCACCATCACCTCACTTTCATTATTCATCCAACCACCGGCGCGGTGAATTGGCGAACACCTGACCATACACTTATGCATGATCGGCCTCCGCGCCGGATAATCGGATACTAAATGTTGCTCCCTTGCCGAGCTCGGACTCACAATGCACACTGCCTCCCATAAGCTCGACGAGGCGCTTACAGATCGAAAGACCGAGTCCGGTGGAGTGTTCGTCGCCCGTCGGCTTCGCCGATAGCCGTTTGAATTTCCCGAATAAGCTTTTCTTATCCTCTTCCGATATACCGGGTCCCTGGTCACGGATACAGATTTCGGTGGCGGGATTTTCGCCCGTCGTGCGCCGAATGAACGCTTCGATCATCGAATTTTTCGGTGAATATTTCACGGCATTCGAGAGGAGATTATCGAGCGCCTGCCGCAGGAATTGCATTTCGGCCGTCACATAGTAGCTCTCGTGGAGTTCGCACGTAATGGCTATTCCCTTTTTTGCAGCACTAAATCTATGACTTTTCACAAGATGCTGCAGTAGATGCGAGGAGTCAATTGCCGACAGCGGGGGGGCAATTCCACAGCTTTCGTATTTGTTGCTATCCAACAGATTAGAAATTAATTCAAACATCACCTGTGTCGAGGAACGCAGCATTGCACCGAACTCCTGCACTTCGCCGGTGCTGCATTCATCGGCGATCATAGCATTGGCGATGTAAAGAATTCCCGTCAGCGGATTCTTGAGGTCATGCGCGGCGGTGATTAAGCAGCGGTCTTTTTCTTCGCAGAGCTTCATCATTCGTTGATTTTCTGCCCGGAGCATTTCATTCTCTTTACGTACTTCGGCGATTTCCGTCCACAGCGCTCCTGCCTGACGGAGTCGTTCGGACGACGCCGCGGTCACACTTGTCTCCTCGGCTGCAGGCGCATAATGATCGGTATATTGATAGACAATTCCCGTCTCTTCGTTACCATCGGTATGCGAATAATTACCGGGATCCAAGTGCGAATTGGACACAATAAATGTAGCCGACGGATGGTGAAAGCTACCCGAGACCTGTTCGATGTGTGCTAAAAGCATACTTTTTTTTGAAATAATAAAGAAATATCATGGTAATTCGGCTTCAAGGGATGTGTCGAAGCAATGTCAGGCACTTCTGCCATCACTCTGTGCTTCTCTCCGTCCGATGGCAAAATTACCACCACATTTCTCTCGTCCGTTACTCAATTATTACTCAATTTTTTGTTAAAATTGAAAAAAAGTGATGCTATTTTCCTCCCCGAAATACAGCGTTTGGCTGACGTACCGCACGTCCATTTCTCAAAAAATACCCATCTAACATCTTTATATCAAAAGAGATACTTGCGACATAAAGCCGCCGCCGTATTCAAAAAAAACATTGCATTGGGTTTGATTGCCGGTGAATATGCGTGCAGGCGGTGTATTTCCCCCTATTTCGGGTATTTCCTGCGGGTGAGGTCGTGTGTATTTTGCGGAGGGATTAGATATTCATCAGGAATTTCGCCAGATTTTCACGTTCGCCCACGCGGAGCTTTTTCCGCAGATTGAAGCGGTGATTTTCAATGGTGCGCGCCGAGAGCGAGAGAATTTGGGAAATTTCCTCGGTTTGCAGGCCGGCGCGAATGAGGATACATACTTTCATTTCCATGGCTGTGAGGTCGGGGTAGGCGGCAAGGAGCGTCGCCTGAAAGTCGGGGTGAACTTTGGTAAACGTCTCGAGGTACGAACCCCACGTATCCTGCATCACGGGCGACTCCCGAAGCTTGGTTTTTACTTTCCGTACGATATTCTCAGCCCTATCTAATTGCTTGGTAATGCTTAATACTTCTTTGCGGAAGGTGTTGAGTTCGTTCATTTGGATGAGGATGGATTGGTTGTTAGCGGCTAATAGTGTCTCAAGATGAATAATTTGTGCGCGGGCAAGTTCTTCGTTTTTTCGATGAATTTCTGTTTCGTGGAGTACCTGCATACTTGCGACATGCCGGGCAGATTGAGTATTAATAATCTGTTCCTGAATGCCGTGAAATTGTTCAAAAAGCTCCAATGAGATACGATAGTCACCTTTCTTCTTGTGAAGACCTGCCAGCATGTGGAGTATGCTTGCTTCTTGCGAGAGTAATTTCTGTTCACGAGCTATTCCTATTGCCATTTCACACGATTCAATAGCAGCTTCCAAACTGCCTTTGCCTGAATAGAGTTCGGAATAGTGTTTCAAAAATTCAATTTCAAATTCCTTCGCCGAGATATTCTTACTCACAGTAAGTCCATGATTGATAAGATGTTCCGCTGCATCAAATGAATTATCCTGAATTGCCAATACTGCCTTCTGCTGGAGCACGAAGAGTGAGTCATAGGGAATATCGAGTCCTTGAAACAGCTCTTCGGCTTTTTCAAGTGCAAGCCGTGCATCGGCTGAACGTCCGGCGGTACGATATATTCTCCCTAAATTATACCACACCATTCCCTCGGAATGTTTATGTCCGAGCGTTTTAAATAATGGATGTGCCTGTTGTAAGTACCATTCAGCTTTGGAAGTTTCGTTCCGGTCAATCAGCATACTTCCGAGCTGATTATAAGCGACTGCCTCGCCATATCTATCACCGATAGACTGCTTGATGTTGAGTGCTTTATCGAGTGCTTCGACGGCCTCGGTATGCTTGCCGATTGCGCTCAGCGCCGGTCCAAGATTGAGATAGGCATCGGCGAGTGTACTATCATTCGGTTTGCGGAGAAGGGTATAGCCGGTATAGGTATAAATGAGCACGCCGACACCTTCGACGCCGGACTCAAGCTCAGCTTTGTACTGTTCCTTGAGTGTAATTGCCTGTTGTAAATACCCGATTGCCCGTTCATTTTCATTGAGATACAGATAAATCGCTGCGATATTAATACAGTCTGACCCCGCACTATCGAGATTCTTAAGGTTGATTTTGAGGTCAAACGCTTTTTTAAGATTTTCGACGGCAGCTTCAAATTCCGACATGTCACCAAGGATGGAACCTAAGAGCGAGGTTGACTCAGCTTCGCCATATTTGTCATCGATTTCTTGGAACGCTTCGAGTGCTTTTGTGCAGTAGTCGATGGCTATTGTATGATGTTCAGCTTGAGAATGAAGATACGCTAAGTCATATAATTTAAATGCAACAGCTAAGCTATCATCCGTTAACAGGTAAGAGCCGTAGGCAAGTTCCATCGCAGCAATGGCTTTCTCCCACTCTTTTTTTCTAGAATTTATTTTTGATAATAATGTATAGCATCCGCCAATCCCATCATGATAATTATACTTGGTGCATTGTTCTAATGCTTCAGTACATTGTTGAATTACTGTCGCTACTTGCATGTCTGAAAATGCAG
>JBPOHH010000202.1:0-3209 GCA_052035765.1 Bacteroidota bacterium | reverse complement strand
GCTGACACGACACGCACATTGTGCTCAAAAGGAGGCAAAGAGTCCATAATTTCATCGATTGTACCATAGATTAATCTGTAAATTAAACAACAAAGTATTCTGTAAAATTACTCAATTCTAATTGTTCCCGCTCCGTTATAAGAATGATATTCACCATTATACATAGCATCGGCACTGACAGGACCCATCGTATAGACGCCTTTGGAGACCGCCCGTACGAGATAATAGTACGAACGTTCTTTGCCTAAAGCAGTGGTAAATATATTGATTCGGTCATCACGAATATCGAGATGATCGGGCTGCGTGTTGTCTTTTGCCCACGAAAGCTCGGGCACCGAACCTATTCTCGGATTCTCAATTTCGAAGCCGGCAGGGAGCATATCGGTGAGTACGACATTGGGAAGCGTTGCATTGTTCAATGTGGAGAGCGTGATTTTTATCACAATTAAGTCGTTTTGTTTAAATGAATTACCCGATAGCGCCTGTCCATTGCGATTCATAAATGTCTTGCGTACTTTGAGATATTTATCTTCCTGTACATACTTCCCGTCAGCGCTGATACCTTCTATTTGCCAGAAATAATACATCATGCCACCCGAGGATTGCACCGTCACCTGTTTGCCGGCGATATCTTTTGTTGTCATGAAGTCTTTTTCGCCTGCCGAACCTACCATTTTACCGTTTACGGAGATAGTTGCCGTAGCATTCATCGATGCACTACGGCGGGCGATTTTACCGAAGGCGAGGAGGGCAAAGGCATTTTCCTGCGTCGAGAGGTAGCGCCGGGTTTTCATTTGTTCGGATAAGTGCTTCGCCATAATAGGGATTTGGATATTATCCGGATCGACTTCCAGCAGGGAATTGAGGGTAATTCCTTCGTCACGGATATACGAACAGAAGCTGCCGTCTAATTGCAATGCAGAATATTCATCTTTAAATGCCTTCGGTTGAATACCTTTATAGCTCGCGGCGTCACCGGATCATAGGTACGCGCACGCGAGGAGGTAGCGCGAGTCGATGGCGAGTAACGCAAGATTGGACTTGTAATAATTCATCGTCGAGAGGTCTTCTTTGCCGCTAAGTGCAAGGATATACAGCGAATACGCGATTTCTTTCGGAGCGATGGTCTTTGTCACAGCTGCGCCACTTATCGAAGTGGAATAGGTGTAGAGTTCGGTTTTACGATTCTTCACCATCTGCCCAAGATACGCGAGCATACGTTCAAGCGGCGCCTGTGGCACATCATAGCCGGCTTTTTTCGCCTCAATCATGAAATGCGCCGCGTAGGCAGTGCCCCACCACGATTCACGTTCACCGCCTGACCAATAGCTAAGTCCGCCATTATACAACTGCATAGAACCAAGTTTGGCAATCGCCTGCTGTACATTATAGGCAGGATTCGAATTCACCATGTTTCGATCCTGAATCGCTTTCGCAAGGTCGAAGTAATAGAGCTGCGGGAAGGCAGTCGAAACAGTCTGCTCGACACAACCATACGGATAATCAACAAGTTGGGATAAATTCCCTGTAAACTGCACAAATGGCGACCGTGACACAATCAGCCGAGCAGACATCGTCGCCGGAATATACGGTGCCATAATGTTCACTGCCTGCGATTGGCCGGTATTCACCGTTCCAAACCCTGCAGTCTTGAGCAATCCTGCCGTCGGACGGATGCTGAGTTCGGTCTTTTCGGTGAATGTCTCACCAAGCGCCTGCACATTTATCTCAGCTTTGGCGAGTCCAACCTCAGCTTTTGCGACTGCCCGGAAGGTAACATTTGCCTCGGAATTCGCCGGAATAGTCACCGATTGTTGAGTATTTCCCCACACATACATCGCTCCATTGATCGAGATTTTTGCGCTGGCAGTCGCAGCTTTAGCTGTTGTATTGGTGAGAGTTACGGGAATAGTCAGCGTGTCGCCCGGGCTCGCAAAGCGGGGCAGTGCCGATGAGACTACAATCGGGTCGGCGACTTTGATATGTTTCTCGGCCGAACCAAACGATTTATTCTTGTAGCAGACGGCCATCACGCGTAAGTCACCGGAAAACTGAGGGATATCGATGGTATAAGTTGCTTGCGTGCCGCTTGTTTTGATAATTCCACTCCAAAGGGCAATTAAATTAACCCGCTTACTCGTAAAGGGATTGACCCGTTTCGATAAGTCATAGCCGTCACCGGCAGCGCTCGACTTCTTGCGGGAAAGCTCGGGGAAGAGGAACGGATAAATGTTGTGCGACGACACTTCAAGGGCGCGTTTTGCATAGAAATAGCCGTGCGGGTCGGGCGTTTTGAAGTTCTTGAGTTGGAGAATTCCTTCATCCACGACGGCAATTGTCAGATGTACATTCGGTTCGCCCGTGCGCACGGTAATCGTTTGCTTCGTATTCGAACGTGACTTCTCAGCCACGGAAATCGTTACAGGAATGCGGGTTGACGGTTTTTGAACGATGATCGGACTGAATCCGGTTGCTACCGTCAGCGGCATCGTGCCATCATCGACCGGCTTGAAGAGCGTAGCCGAGATATACACATTCGGCAGGAATGCTTCTTTAATCGGGAGCGTCAGCATCGCCGATTTCTTGTCGGTTTCGAGGTAATACTGTTCGAGTACTTTATTGCGCTCGACGGTGACCAGCATTTTCCCGGCGAACGGAGTCTTGAAGAGAATCGTCGCTTTTTCGCCGATATCGTAGGATTCTTTATCCGTTTCGATGTCGATTTGACCTTCTTTATTGACTTCAAACGACGAACTCTGCGTGTATCCCCAGCCATACGCATAGAATCCTTGCGCGACATAGCTATTGGTGCCGGGCTTCATGACGCGGATTTCGTATTCGCCTGACATCATTGGAGTAAAGCTGAAATTCGTCGAGGTGCCGCTGAGCGTCATCACCCGTTCACTCAGGATTTGCTCCTGCTTTTGCGATACGTTCCGGTAATAATTATTATCCTTTTCGATTACATTCTGCCAGGTGTACTTGACAATCTGCACCCGCGCCTGAATGCCTGACTGCGCGGTTCCGTTTTTATCGACAGCGACAAGCGGGAAGGTCATCGCGCTGCGGAGGCCGACATAATTATCGACGGTTTTGATTCCAAAAAACGAACTCTGGGTGAGGATGTCAAAAGCTTTCAGGCGGTTGACGGGGCGTCCTGTCTCATCAAACACTGTCGTATAGACTTTACCCTGAAGGATGCCCGTATT